>DTXR01000492.1 GCA_012962365.1 Chromatiaceae bacterium
AACAGATCATCTGTGGTCATTGATCCAGGATATCGTATCCCGGTGGTGGAACAAACTTGAACAGGCTGTCATCCAGGGGCGGATTGCGCTGCAGGTTGAAAAAATCGAAGCGGGTAACCTGGCCAAAGCGGTCCGCCATTTCCATGCGCGCCAGTCTGTCACCTTCGAAGGCCAGCAGAATCTGCTCGAACTGGCTGTCTTCCTTTTTCGGAATGAGCTTGAGCCAGCCCAGCCCCATGCGCTGCCCCAGATCCCTGACCTCGAAATCCTGATCCAGATCCAGGACGCTGGCAAACAGGCTGGCGGGGGTACCCTTCAGTGCCGTTTTCTGAGAACGTTGGCTAACCTGCTGGATGTCTTCCTCGACCAGCCAGATGGTTTTTCCATCGGCAATGATGTAGCGCGGGTATTCTCCCTTGTACACCCAGCGAAAGCGCTCCGGCCGGGAAAGATAGAACACCCCCCGGCTGTGGCTGACCTGGTCGGTTTCGATGTCGACGAGTTCTTGGCTGAAATCCGCCTTGAGGGTCGTCAGCCCGTCCAGGAAATTCTCGAGCTGTTGCCGGACACTGGCTATCGATGTGCCGCTAACCAGCAGCAACGTCAGCAAGAGGGGAATTCTCAGTATGTGCAACAATCAATCCTCGGGTGGTGGCGGCGCCAGCACTTCCCGATTGCCCTTGCTGTCCGGGGTACTGACCACGCCGATGCGTTCCATTTCCTCGATCATGCGGGCAGCGCGGTTGTAGCCGATCTTGAGTCTGCGCTGCACGCCGGATATGGAGCCACGGCGGCTTTGGGTGACGATCTGCACCGCCTCGTCGAACAAGGGATCTGCGTCTTCCGTATCGACACCGGCGGCCTCTGCTGATAGACCCGGAATCGCCTCGGTTGGTTCCTGCAGGATCTCCTCCAGGTAGTTGGTCTGACCGGCTGTCTTGAGAAAACTCACCACGCGATGCACTTCCTCATCCGACACGAACGCACCGTGTGTACGCTGGGGAATACTGGTTCCCGGCGGCAGATAGAGCATGTCGCCGTGACCCAGCAGATGCTCGGCGCCCATCTGGTCGAGAATGGTACGTGAATCGATGCGTGAGGAAACCTGGAAGGCCACCCGGGTAGGAATATTGGCCTTGATCAGGCCGGTGATGACATCCACGGAAGGCCGCTGGGTGGCCAACAGCAGGTGAATGCCTGCAGCCCGCGCTTTCTGCGCAAGGCGGGCGATGAGTTCTTCTACCTTTTTGCCCACCACCATCATCATGTCCGCCAGCTCATCGATGACCACGACGATGTAGGGCATGTGGGTCAGATCGGGGGCGGTTTCCGGTTCATTTTCCGTCAGACCGGTGGGATCCGGCTTCCACAGGGGATCGGGAATGGGCTCACCGGCCTTTTCCGCATCCCGGATTTTCTTGTTGTAGCCGCCGATACCGCGTACACCCAGGGCCGCCATGAGGCGGTAGCGGCGCTCCATCTCGCCCACACACCAGCGCAGCGCATTGGCCGCCTCTTTCATGTCGGTGACTACAGGTGTGAGCAGATGGGGAATGCCTTCATATACCGAAAGCTCCAGCATCTTGGGATCGACCATGATGAGCCGCACTTCGTCCGCCCTCGCCTTATACAACAGACTGAGGATCATGGCATTAATGGCGACGGACTTGCCCGAACCCGTGGTGCCGGCGATCAATGCGTGGGGCATCTTCGCCAGGTCTGCGACCACCGGGCCGCCGGAAATATCCTTGCCCAGCACCAGGGTCAGGGGCGACTTGGATTGGTCGTAGGCTTCCGAGCACAGCACCTCGCTCAGGTACACCATTTCCCGGTGTTCGTTGGGAATCTCCAGGCCGATGGTGGGTTTGCCGGGAATGACCTCCACCACACGCACCGAGATCACAGAAAGGGAGCGCGCCAAGTCTTTGGACAGGTTGCTGATCTTGCTTGCCTTGGTGCCCGGCGCCAGTTGCAGTTCAAACAGCGTGACCACAGGGCCGGGATGCACCGCCACCACTTCCACGGCAATGCGGAAATCCTCCAGTTTGCGCTCCACCAGCCGCGATAGGGCTTCCAGTGCCTCTTCCGAATAACCGTGTTCGGTGTGCTTTGGTTCATCCAGTAAAGACAAGGCCGGGAGTTCGGAATTGGGTTCCGGCTCAATCAGGGTCATCTGCTTTTCCTTTTCGACCCGGATGCTGGGAATCACCGCCGTCACCTCTGGCTCGATCTTCGGCGGTTTACGTTCCTTGAGGCGCTGCTTCTCCTTCTTCAGTGACTCGGAGCGCTCCTGGCGCATCTGTTTGGCGGTTTTAGCCTCACTTTTCTTTTCCACGAATGAGCGAACCAGGCGGCGGAAGCCGTTCAATACCAGCCCGCCAATGCCATCCATCACCGCCAGCCAGGAGATCCCGCTGAACAGGGTAAACCCGATGAGGAACAGGGCCAGCAGAAACAGGCTGCCCCCCGCAGAGCTGACCACGCCAACCAGCATGGATTGCAGCGCCTGACCGAGAATGCCTCCCGGACCTTCAGGAAGGCCGGTTTCGACGCCGATATGCATGGTAGCCAGGCCACTGCCCGCCATCAGGGTAATGAAAAAACCCAGCCAGCGGAAAATCAGCAACTGATAGTCCATCTCCTTGTTGTCCTGCCGGTCACGAAACAGCAGCCAGCCGCTCCAGAGGATGATGATCGGCACCAGGTAGGCCAGGTAACCGAACAGTGTCAGCAAAACGCTGGAAAACCAGGCCCCTGCGGGGCCTCCCATGTTCCTGGGCGTTTCCCTCGCCCCCACGAAAGACCAGCCCGGATCCTCCGGCGAAAACGTCAACAAAGACAGAAAAAAATAGGCGCTGACGGCAAGAAGCAGCAGAAAGGCTCCCTCTTTCAAGCGTTTACTCAAGGTTTGATGCACAGTAGTTTTATAAAATCAATGTGTTATAGAAAAATTCTAGAGGATTTTAGCAGATATTCCAGACAAGTGTATTCGCAGTCTGCACCGAATGGCGCTTACCTTTCGCCAGAATTGCAGTCATCCCGACGGTGGCCGGAATCCGGAAAAGCCGATAAGGGGTATTATTTCCGGGTTTCAGTCTGCGCCGGGACGACGATAATCGCCTTTTCACATAATGATCCGCTTTAGCCAAGGGCCATTCCGGCCTGCCCTTTTTCACTGGGACAAGAGGGACATCTCAGCGATTCAGCGCCTTTACAGCATCTGCCAACACGACAGGGTCATGATGCCCCTGATAAATGGGCAAAGGCTCCCTGCCCGTTTCGAAAAGCCCGTAAACGGCGATCTGGGCGCAACGCACCGAATATTCCACGGTGAACACACAGTCGTGGGGCACTTCGGCAAACTGCCCGAGAAAGGCAAAATTGCGGGCGCCATCGGGCAACACCTTGGGTCGGTCGCCCGGCTTTCTAGGCATGAACAGGCTGTCGATAAAAGGCATCATCACCGGCAGGCAAATCACCTTGCCGGCATCCACCACCGGCTGCATCAGATCCGTGACATTCAAGTGATGCCAGAGTTCATCCAGAATCTCTTTCCCGGAACAGTCGGACATTTTCTTCTTTACATGATTGCCCTCACGATCCGGATACAAACCGTACCCCCAGAACACCTTCACCTCATCCGGCTGATTGGCAAAATGGGGCTGGGCGGCAATAACGATGGACATCAACCAGTTGGAATCGGTGAATGTCACCAGCCCACCGGTGCCCGAGACATTTCCGGTAAACGTCTCCATGTGATCGTGGAATACCGAATCTTTAATGGTGACGGTGAAAGACTCCCATTTCTGCAGATCGACATTGCCGCAGAACACACCGGGGTTGCCGAAATCCTCATGCTGGACGGCGATCTTCTCCCACAGTTTCCAGGCGCCGGACTCCGCCTTGCCATACAGTATCGGCGGCGCATCCATGGAGCCGGTATCCGCCGATTCCACGATCGAGCCATTGGTAATGAATACGCAATCTTCGTCGCCCAGCATGATCTGCTTTTCTTCACCCTTAACCAGGTAATGAATGACTTTAGCGCGTTTCTCGTCTGCAGACAGATCAAATTCAATATCGATCACCTGATGCTGCATGTCGAACCGTACTCCCTTGTCTTCCAGCCATCGCCGCAGCGGCAACACCACGGAATCATATTGGTTGTACTTGGTGCGCAGAATCTTCTTTAGTCTGTTCATTCCCGGCAGCAGATGAATGAACCGAATGAAATAACGGCGCATCTCCGCCAAGCTGCTCCATTTTTGGAAGGCAAACATACTGGTCCACAGCAGCCAGAAATTAGTCTCGAAGAAATGCGCCGAGAACCAGTCTTCGATGCGCTTGTCGCCGAGAATGATCTCCGGCGCAAACCACAATTTGAGCATAGCCGCCTGATCACCCTTGCTCAGGCCGTAAGAAGAAACATCCAGTATCTCCCCTGCCCTCATCAGACGTGCTTTCGCATCAGAAACATATTTGGCGTTGAACGCCTTGCATTCGTCGGTAACCGACACATCCGGATCTTCCAGCGAAGGAATGTTCGAAAGAAGATCCCAGTAACACACATAGTGATCCTCATGCATGCGACCGCCACGAATGACATAGCCCTCAGACTCTGCGCCAGAGCCATCCAAAGCGCCACCAGCGATATCGCGCTGTTCCATGATATGAATCCTACTGCCGGGCACACCGGCATCCTTAACCAGATAAACCGCACTCGCCAGCGACGCAATACCACTGCCCACCAGATAAATACTTGCCTTGCTTGCGTCTCGTTTGTCCATTTGCGTTTTATCCCATGGGATAAAATCTTACAGAGTCAAGAGCGTATCAGCATCCTCCAACGGTCGCCATGGGGTTGCTACTCAACATGCATCACCACTGTGACATATTTTCGTTTTACGTATACAAAAGGCAGCCCAGGCATGGAATTTTCGGAAGATGTCTGATAAGCTAGTAATATCAATAAGTTGTGACGGGCAATGCCTGAGAAGAAATGCATGAATCCACATTGCCCTCCCATATCTAGGCTGCGACTTTCCGCCTAGACAGCAAATAGTCGTACTAGACGGCAATGTTCCACCTAGTACGTGGAGTTTTCTTACTAGGTGGATATTTTCCATCTACTAAAATGTTAGC
>DTXR01000493.1 GCA_012962365.1 Chromatiaceae bacterium
AACTGTACCCAACTCATTTCCCGGTTAACATATTGATTGAAAAGAAAAAACATCGGTATTTGGAGCGGCCTGGTGAAATATCCGGGCTAGAGGCGGAGCGCGGCTTGCTTGCCGGGGGTGCCGCGCTTTGCCTGACCTGCTACGCCCGTCTGCGCCCTATATAATGCACACATGAACCGACTCACGAAGATCACCACCCGCACTGGCGACCAAGGGAAAACCGGTCTGGCAGATGGCAGCCGCGTCAACAAAGACAGTCTACGCATTCAGGTGCTGGGGGATATCGATGAATTGAATGCTGCCCTGGGCCTGGTGAAAACCTACAGCCCGAATTCTGCCTCAATCCGCCTGATTGCCGAGGTGCAACAGCGTCTTTTTGATCTTGGCGGTGAACTGGCCGTTCCCGAAGGCACCGCGATTACTTCCGATCATGTTCTTTGGCTGGAACAGCAGCTGGAACAGATCAATGGCGACCTTCCCGTCCTGAAAGAATTCATCCTCCCCGGCGGTGAACCCGCGTCTGCTCATGCGCATCTGGCACGGGCCATCTGTCGCCGTGCGGAACGCAGCCTGTGGCGACTTTCCCGGCAGGAACCGGTAAACTCGGAATCCCTGATTTATCTGAACCGGTTGTCCGACCTGCTGTTCGTGCTGGCACGCGCACTGGCGCGGCAATCGTCCACTACCGAACAAACCTGGAATCGAGAAACGTGAAAAAACCTGTCGTACTTGTTGGAATCGGAGAAATGGGCGGTGTCTTTGCCCGGGGCTTCCTGCGTTTGGGGCACCCGCTCTATCCCGTTACCCGTGATCAGGATATGGAAAAAGCAGCGCAGGAGATCCCCGAAGCCGAAGCCGTGCTGGTCGCCGTGGGCGAGAAGGATCTGCCTGCCGTATTGCAGCAACTGCCGGAAATCTGGAAAGACAAGGTCATCCTGCTGCAGAATGAACTGCTGCCTTCGGATTTTTCGCATCTGCCCGACGTGACTGTCATTTCTGTCTGGTTCGAGAAAAAGCCCGGCATGGATTTCAAGGTCATCATCCCCTCCCCCTGTTTCGGCCCCAAATCGGAGCTGGTCAGGGACGCCCTGGGCAAGCTGGATATTCCAGTCAAGGTTCTGGCCAACGAAGATGAACTGCTGTTCGAGCTGGTGGTGAAAAACCTGTATATCCTCACCACCAATATCGCCGGTTTGAAAACCGGCGGCACCGTAGGCGAACTCTGGTCAGAGCATCACGACATCGCCCGCAAGGTAGCTGATGATGTCATCGAATTGCAGGAGAGCCTGACCGGCAGGACTTTCGATCGGGAAGCACTGATTCAGGCCATGCTCGACGCCTTCGAAGGTGACCCCAAGCACAAATGCATGGGCCGCAGCGCCCCCGCGCGACTGGAGCGGGCCCTGCACCATGCGGGAGAAAGAGATCTGGAACTGCCCGGTCTCATGCAGTTGGCCGCGGAGATGCATTAGTGGCCACATCAGAACTCATGCCCGGCAGCACCGTCACCCTGCATTTCAGCCTGGCTCTCAACGACGGCACTATCGCCTTCGATACAGAAGATGAACCGCTCACCTGTACACTCGGAAATGGCACCCTGCTGCCCGGCCTGGAGCTGGCCCTATATGGCCTGCGACCTGACGAGGAACAGACCCTGACCCTCACCCCGGAACAGGCCTGGGGCGAGCGCAGGGCGGAGTTGCTCAAAGAAATGCCGCGCAGCGATTTCCCTGCAGACAGCAAACTGGAAGCGGGCCAGATTCTGGCCTTCAGCCTGCCGGACGGCGACGAAACCATGGGCACTGTGCTTGCGGTGGAAGATGGCAAGGTACTGATAGACTTCAACCATCCCCTGAGCGGCCAGGAAGTGATATTTCACGCTCACATATTGGATGTGGACAACAGTGCCATTCCCACGGACGACTGATACCGATCAGGTTTCAGGCACCTGAGCGTTCCTTGTACTCCGTGGCCACGCAGCCATGGAAGGCCTTGAAACGCCGGCAGAAATGACTGGGGCTCTTGAAGCCCAGATCATAGGCCACGGCGGTGATAGCCTCACCGTTACGGATACGCTCCGCCGCCCGTTTCAGACGCAGCTGCTGCTGCAGTTCCACAGGCGAACAGCCTATCTTCTCCTTGAATTCCACATACAGGCGGCTGCGGCTCAAGCCCGCGTGACGGCAGAGGCGGGCAATATCCAGGGGTTGCGACAAGGTGCTGTTGATCCAGTCCAGGGCTGCGATGAGGGCGTTGGCCTCAGGGTCGCAGCTACACCAAGTCAGCAGGAAATCCCGCGTCTTGTGGCGCAACAATCGGATAATGAGCTCGGTTACGTTCAGATCGATGAGCAGATCCCGATCCGGGTGATTCTCCATGAACAGCTTCATGAGACGATTCAAAAGCCGCTGGGTCTCACTGTTGTGATGCGTATGCAGAACCGGGTTACCGAACTGCCATTGTTCCGCCATCTCCGGCATGGTCAATGACTCCATCAGGCGCTCGCTGATCTGACTCACCTTGTCCCGGGAGATCTCGACTGTCAGGCAGGTGGTGGGATTGTCCAGGCTGGCATCGGGGAAATCGATCTCCACTGCCTCACCCGGCGCCACGACAAAGCTTTCGTGGGGCAGGAATACAGTGCCGGATGAATCTACCGGATCATCAGGGTGGTGCATGATCTTACGCCCGGAAATCATGCCACAGAACAACAGCTCTTCCGCATCCAGATGCACACGGCTGGCCCTCTCGTAGGTATCGTAGATAGCCACCTCGGAATCTTCGCCGGTGAAGCCTACACGGTTTTCGATCAGTTTTTGCGGAGTTCGCAGCTTGTTGAGCTCGTCCGAAGCCATCATCCTGCCTGTACAGGCATCCCAGAGTTTCTGAATCATACACCAGTTTTTCTTCTCTCCGGACTGCTTTGGGACGCAGAAGCAACGGTTCTGGATGCTGAGGCAACTGCGCAATCCGAAAAAAGCTTAGTTTAGATGGGCTTCGCCAATTCCCCCCATAGGGTGAAACAGGCTTCCAATCGAACCTCAGGAGAAAAGCATGTCGAACAAGCAACCCGAATTCAAGGACCAGTACGAAAACTTCATCGGCGGTGAATGGGTCGCCCCGGTGGATGGCGACTATTTCGATAACAACTCACCGGTGAACGGCCAACGCCTGTGCCGTGTGCCCCGCTCTGGCAGCAAAGACATCGATCTAGCCGTCGCGGCAGCCTGGAAGGCCGCACCCGAGTGGAACAAGAGCGCCGTTACCGAGCGCAGTAACTTGCTGTTGAAGATCGCCGATACCATCGAAGCGAATCTGGATAGGATAGCCCACGCAGAAACCTGGGACAACGGCAAGCCCATTCGCGAAACCCTGGCCGCCGATATTCCCCTGACCATCGACCACTTTCGCTACTTTGCCGGCGTGATCCGTGCCGAAACCGGTGAGGTATCCGACCTGGACGCCGCCACGGTTTCCATGGAAGTCCACGAGCCTCTGGGCGTAGTGGGACAGATCATCCCCTGGAACTTTCCCATCCTCATGGCCGCCTGGAAGCTGGCCCCGGCCCTGGCGGCAGGCAACTGCGTTGTGCTCAAACCTGCCGAGCAAACCCCGGCCTCCATCCTGGTGTTCATCGAACTGATCCAGGATCTGCTCCCTCCCGGCGTGGTCAACGTGGTCAACGGCTTCGGCCCCGAGGCCGGCAAGCCCCTCGCCACCCACCCGGACATCCGCAAGGTGGCTTTCACCGGTGAAACCACCACCGGCCGTCTTATCATGCAATACGCTTCCGAGAACATCATTCCCGTGACTCTGGAGCTGGGTGGCAAATCCCCCAATATCTTCTTCGATTCGGTCATGGCTGCCGATGACAACTTCCTGGACAAGGCCATCGAAGGGTTAGTGCTGTTTGCCTTCAACCAGGGCGAGGTTTGCACCTGCCCGTCCCGCGCGCTGATCCAGGAAAACATCTACGACGAGTTCATGGAGCGCTGCCTAAAACGCATCGACGCCATCAAGATGGGCGATACCCTGGATACATCCACCATGATGGGCGCCCAGGCATCCAACGATCAGTACGAGAAGATTCTCAACTATATCCAGATCGGCAAGGACGAAGGCGCCGAGGTGCTCTGCGGCGGCGAAGCCTTCAGCAACGCGACCTATCCCGACGGCTACTACATCAAGCCCACGGTACTCAAGGGCCAAAACAGCATGCGTGTGTTCCAGGAGGAAATCTTCGGCCCGGTACTCTGCGTGACCACCTTCAAGGATGACGAAGAAGCCCTGCAGATCGCCAACGACACCATGTACGGCCTTGGCGCGGGAGTCTGGACCCGGGACATCCACCAGATGCAAACCTTCACCCGGGGTATCGAGGCCGGGCGCGTATGGGCGAACTGCTATCACCTGTATCCCGCCCACGCCTCCTTCGGCGGGCAGAAGAAGTCCGGCATCGGCCGCGAGACCCACAAGATGATGCTCAACCATTATCGCAAGACCAAGAATATTCTCATGTCCTATGACAAGAACCCTTTGGGTTTCTTCTGATGATCTGCCCCGGAGCCGACACCTCGGCTCCGGGCCTGGCTGAGGGCCAAATCAATGAGCAAAGAAAAGGAATACAGTGAACGGGTGGCTGTCACACCGGTTGCCGCCAGGGTCATCGACGAACTGCGGGAGAAACACGGTGAGCTGATGTTTCATCAGAGCGGCGGCTGCTGCGATGGCTCGGCGCCCATGTGTTTCGCAGTGGGTGATTTCATGGTGGGTTCACGGGATGTAAAACTGGGTTCCATACACGGCTGTGATTTCTACATGGCCGGCGACCAGTTCGAATACTGGCAAAACACCCATCTGACCGTGGATGTCACGGAAGGCCGTGGCGCAGGGTTTTCACTGGAGGTATCCCTGGGTCTGCGCTTTGTGACTGTTTCACGCCTCTATACGGATGAGGAACTGGCAAATCTTCGGCCGGTAGAACAGGGTTGAGTCGCCCGGCGCCCTACTACCGTACACAACGCAATTTACCCAAACCCCGGTTACCAGCGTGGCATGTTGCCGGGCTGTCTGCGGGGGATCGTAATCACGACAAGGCCTGGCAGGTTTTTCCGGCTCATTCGTGACGGGTCTGCATCCATCGGTAAAGGATAATGCTGGCTCATCTGGTTCTGAAACAGAGCACCGGGCATGCCGCTGGACTGTCCGACACTCACCTCCAGCATTCTTCCGTTAATGCGGACATGCACCACCGGTTGCGTGTTACCGCTGTAGCGCACGCCAATGTGGTAACCACTGCCATCAGCCCATAGGCCCGTCTGGAACTGGCTGGCAGTAAATCCCCCCCAGTTGCCAGGTTGGGCGATTGCAGTTGAAGTAAAAAATAGAAAAAAGACGATTGCGCCGAATACACCGTTTTTCTGCATGATACATCTCCGGTTCTTGCACAGATGCCTTTACTATACGCCTGCTGACCGGGGATCGGGAATCAAAATCAAAGCAGCAAGGAAAACCGAGTGGCCATGACTGACCATCCAAGGTCATCTGGCAGCTTCACCATAGCGATTTCGCACATAGCTTTCGACAATCTGCTGGAACTCGACAGCGATGCCCTCTCCCTTGAGTGTTACGGTTTTTTCGCCATCCACATACACAGGCGCTGCCGGCTGTTCTCCGCTGCCGGGCAGACTGATCCCGATATTGGCGTGCTTGCTCTCGCCCGGACCATTCACCACGCAGCCCATCACCGCCACGTTCATTTCTTCCACGCCGGGATATTGGCTGCGCCAACGCGGCATGCTGGCATCCAGGTAATCCTGAATGTCCTGGGCCAGCTGCTGGAAATAAGTACTGGTGGTGCGCCCACAGCCGGGACAGGCAATGACCTGGGGAGTGAAAGAACGCAACTCCAGAGCCTGCAGGATCTGCTGGGCGACCTTGACTTCGGTAGTGCGGCTGCCCCCCGGTTCCGGGGTGAGAGAGATGCGTATGGTGTCACCAATACCCTGCTGCAGGAGCACTGACAAAGCGGCAGTGGACGCTACGATACCCTTGGAGCCCATCCCCGCCTCGGTCAGCCCCAGATGCAGAGCGTAATCACAACGCGCCGACAGCTTTTCATAGACAGCGATGAGATCCTGCACCCCACTCATCTTGCAGGACAGGATGATACGATTGGCATCCAGCCCCACGGCCTCTGCCTGGGCAGCGCTTTCCAGGGCGGAGGCCACCATAATTTCCCGGGTCATTTCATCGACCTCCAGCGGGCTGACCGAACGGGCGTTCTCGTCCATCATGCGCGCTACCAGCTGCTTGTCCATGGAACCCCAGTTGACACCGATACGCACGGCCT
>DTXR01000494.1 GCA_012962365.1 Chromatiaceae bacterium
ACCGGGGTTTGCTCCTGCCTGCTGGACCGCTGCTGCCCTGATGGGCAATCAAATCACACCCGCCCTGGCGAGGGCAAAAGCCACGCAACACACCAAACAAGAAATTGAAGTCCCTGAACAACGGGATGGAGCCATGTGATGAGCAGTGACAAATTGATTATTTTTGATACAACCTTGCGCGACGGTGAGCAAAGCCCCGGCGCGTCCATGACCCGTGAAGAGAAGATCCGCATTGCCAAGAAGCTGGAGCTGATGCGGGTGGATGTCATCGAAGCGGGTTTTCCCATCGCCAGCGAAGGCGATTTCGACGCCGTGAAGGCCGTAGCGGAGTCCGTGAGGGACTCCACCATCTGCGGGCTGGCACGTGCACTGGAAAAGGATATCGACCGCGCCGGTGAGGCCCTCAGGCCCGCCAATTCCGCGCGTATTCACACCTTCATCGCCACCTCACCGATCCACATGCAGCAGAAGCTGCGCATGGAACCGGATCAGGTGGTGGAGCAGGCCGTGTGGGCAGTGAAGCGCGCGCGCAATTACACCGATAACGTGGAATTCTCTGCCGAGGATGCGGGACGTTCAGAGATGGACTTCCTGTGCCGCATCGTGGAAGCGGCCATCGAGGCCGGCGCGAGCACTATCAACATTCCCGATACCGTGGGCTACAATCTGCCACACCAGTTCGGTGAGACCCTGCGCGAACTCATGGAAAGGGTGCCGAATTCGGATAAGGCCGTGTTTTCCGTGCACTGCCACAACGACCTGGGTCTGGCAGTGGCCAACTCCCTGTCCGCGGTGCTCAACGGCGCCCGCCAGGTCGAATGCACCATCAACGGGCTGGGAGAACGTGCCGGCAATGCCTCCCTGGAAGAAGTTGTCATGGCCGTGCGCACCCGTCACGATGTGTTCCCCTGTGACACCACCCTGGATACCACCCAGATCGTGTCCTGTTCCAAGCTGGTGTCCAGTATTACCGGTTTTCCGGTACAGCCCAACAAGGCCATCGTGGGCGCGAATGCCTTTGCCCACGAATCCGGCATCCACCAGGATGGCGTGCTTAAGAATCGGGAGACCTACGAAATTATGCGTGCCGAGGATGTGGGCTGGAGGCACAACCGCATGGTGCTGGGCAAGCATTCCGGGCGCAATGCCTTCCGCACCCGGCTCAAGGAACTGGGCATCGAGTTCAGCTCCGAGGAAAAGCTCAATGCCGCCTTCCAGCGCCTCAAAGCCCTGGCGGATAAGAAGCACGAAATTTATGATGAGGATCTGCAGGCCGTGGTTTCCGAATCCGTACACGAGCTGCGGGATCCGCGCATCAAACTGGTGTCCCTGAAAGTGTGTAGCGAGACGGGAGAGACGCCCACGGCAGACGTGGTAATCTCCGTCGATGGCGAGGAGAAGGCCGTTTCTTCTGCCGGTGCAGGTCCCGTGGATGCTGCCTTCCAGGCTATCGAATCCCTGCTGCAGACCGGGGCGAAACTCACCCTGTATTCGGTGAACAACATCACCAGCGGTACCGATTCACAGGGCGAGGTTACGGTGCGCCTGGAAAAGGATGACAAGCTGGTCAACGGCCAGGGTGCCGATACGGATATCGTGATCGCTTCGGCCAAGGCTTATATCAACGCTGCCAACCGACTGATGACGCCCGTGGAGCGGGAGCATCCCCAGGTGGGAGACGTCTGATTCCATGGATGCCGGTCGCCGCCAGCAGTATCTTGATGCCATGGGGATCACTCGCTATGTCATGCGGGGATCGACGGCGGCCAATAGCGTAGTGGCTGAAAGCGAGTCTTCTGCAGTACCGAAGGAAACGCAGGTCAGCGTGAATCCCAAGCAGACAAAAAAAACAGGGAAACAAACACCGGATTGGGATGTGCTCAAAGCGGAAGTGGCCGCCTGCACTGCGTGTGGATTGCACACCAGCCGTACCCGGACAGTGTTTGGTGTGGGTGATGAATCTGCTGATCTGATGGTGGTGGGAGAGGCGCCGGGGGCAGATGAGGATCGCCAGGGCGAACCGTTTGTTGGCAGGGCGGGGCAGTTGCTAACCGCCATGCTGCATGCCATTGGGCTGGCGCGGGAAGCAGTCTATATCGCCAATGTGCTCAAGTGCCGCCCGCCGGGAAACCGTAATCCCGGCGCAGAAGAAGTGACCGCCTGCCAGCCCTTCTTGCGCCAGCAACTGTCTCTTATCAAACCAAAGGTAATGCTGGCCGTAGGCGGCGTTGCTGCACACAACCTGTTGAACACCGATGAACCGGTGGGCCGGCTTCGCAACCGGGTTCATCTCTACGGAGAGGGTCGTATTCCGATGTTGGTTACCTATCACCCGGCTTATTTGCTGCGTCGTCCAGAAGAAAAAGCCAAGGCCTGGCAGGATCTGCAGAAGCTGCATGGAATGCTCTACGGGGACTGAGCCTTGTTGGATGCACGTCCCATGACAGACGATGATCTGGAATCTGTGCTGACGATAGAGGAACAGGTCTATACCCACCCCTGGAGCAGGACGATTTTGAGAGACTGTCTGCGTACGGGTTATGAATGTCTTGTTTATGAGGCCTCGCGGGAAATTCTGGCCTATTCGGTGGTGTCCGTCGCGGCAGGGGAAGCCCATTTGTTGAATCTCAGTGTGCACCCTCAACATCAGGGAAAGGGGCTGGGCCGTCTCGTATTGCGGCGCGTCATCCGGCATGCGGGAGAAAAGGCGGACACATTGTTTCTGGAAGTCAGGGTTTCCAATCAGGTTGCGCGGCAACTGTATGAGTCGGAAGGCTTCAATGAGATCGGTCAGCGTTTCAACTATTATCCTGCAAAAAAGGGCAGAGAGGATGCGCTGGTATTTGCGCGACCTTTGTTGTAGCGTACGAGTAATGACTGGAACAAGTTCAAGGTAAGCTGGCATGGCCGATGAAGACAAGGACAAATCCACAACCAAGGTGACCAGGAAAAAGGTTGTCAAGAAGAAGGTGGCGAAGAAGAAGGTGGCGAAGAAAAAGGTGGCTAAGAAAAAAGCCGCCAGCAAAAAGAAAGTAGCCAAAAAAATGGTCAAGAAGGCGGCGTCCAATCAAGCAGAGAGCAAAAACGAAAGCGCAAATAAGGCGGCTGACGACAATTCGAAGCCAGTCAGTAATGCAGGGGCATCAGGAGCAGAAAAACCGACGGCCTCTGCACAGGCTTCCGCTGTCCGGGAAACAGCAAGGCCGGCTGAACCGAAAAAACGGGCAGAATCCACAAACAGTGCGGCTACCATTGAGAAAAAGCCCAGGGCAGATGAAAGCGCCGCCTGGTGGTTGAATGTAGCGCTTGTCATCGTAATCGCCGCCATCACGGTATTGCTGTATTTCATGACGCAGTTTGGTGACCTCAAGGAGATGGATATCGATCGTATCTGGTCTTACTTTGCTCCTGCCTCTGTTGCGGAATCAACGCAGCCGCCCGTTCCTGCGGAAGCGCCCGTTTCGGAAGTGAACGAACTGGTGGCTGAAAAAGAAGTGATCATGCCTGAAACGCCGGCGCCCGAACAGGAAGCCGCGGCTACCTTGCAGCCGTTGCCTGAAGAACAGCAGCAGCTGTTGTGGGAAGCGCTGATGGCGCCGCCCCGCAATCCTTGAGGTCGCCGGCTGTATGATGAAATCCAGACTCTTGGTGGCAATCGCCATTTTGTTGTTGGGTACCCTGGGCGTGCTGCTGTATTTTTCCGCGTCTGGGTATCTCAATGTATTTGCGCTGCCGGCGCTGCAACACGTCAGTGACAAGCCGTCGCCACAATTGATCGCGGCGGTGCTGGTGCTGATTTCGTTCCTTGGCGCGCTGATTGCGGGATTCTTCAGTGTAACCCTGTTTGAAATGACAGGGGGTGGCTACCGGCCCCTGCTCATGGGGGTGCTGTTCTCGCTCCCCATCATCCTTATCCGGGTATGGCTGGTATCAGGCGGTTACAGCACGATGCGTGGTGATATGGTGACTATATACGCCCTTGAAAGTGTGGCAGTGCTCGTTGCCTATGTACTCATGGCGTTGCTTGGGCGCAAGATTTTCCACCGCTTTTTTTCTGTCCCTGCTACCTGATCCCTGCCCGACAGCGATTGTTTCAGCGTGAATACAGTCCGGTAATGGAGCTGCTTCCCAGCATGTGCTTCTTGATCATTCTGTCCACTTTGGTGGGGGTGGCATTCTCGTCCAGGGGCAGTTTTTCCACGTCCAGTGCATACAGGGTAAAGGGATAGTGGTGAGTGCCGTGGCCTTCGGGCGGGCAGGGGCCACCATAACCCATCTTTCCAAAATCCGTACGTGACTGTATTGCCTGCTTTGGCATCAGTCCAGAAGCGGGGTTCCCCGCGCCGGCTTCGAGTGTTCGGGTATCTCTGGGAAGGTTGAATACCAGCCAGTGCCACCACCCGCCTTCTCTGGGCGCATCCGGGTCATGAACCGTAAGGGCAAAACTCTTGGTTCCCGAAGGAATGTCTTTCCATTTGAGCGCTGGGGAGATGTTTTCGCCGTCGCAGCCAAAGCCCGAGTATTCCTGCTGTTTTTTCATGCGGGAGTGATTGGAAATATCCGGACTTTGCAGTTCCAATGCCATACTGGTCTGCATACAAAGGCCGAGCAAGCTGCCCAGGAAAATGGGGATCGATTTTGGCATGAAAAACCTCCTTACAGGGACAATGCACTATCGCTATACTTATAGCACAGCGTGTAATACGCGGTGGGGAATTTATGAAGCTGATCGACAGGGAGATGTGATCAATGAACAGACAAGGACTGACGTTGCTATGGATGCTGCTGTTTTCATGGCAGGTTCAGGGTGCCCACCCAGCGCTTTTATTGCTGGAGAAATATCAGCCAGGGATGAATGTAAACGGCTGGTTGATGAGTGAGAAGCTCGATGGTGTACGTGCCTATTGGAATGGTCGGCAACTGCTGACACGGCAAGGCAGGGTTCTGGCAGCACCTGGCTGGTTTACCGAAAGCCTCCCCTCCTTTGAGCTGGATGGCGAGCTATGGATTGGCAGAGGTGGTTTTGAAGAGACGCTTTCTATCGTTTCTCGGGATCAACCTCATTCGGGATGGCGGCGTATCACCTATAGCATTTTTGAAGTGCCCAATGCTTCGGGAGGTCTGCGAACACGCCTGCAAAAACTCGAAGACTATTTGCAGACGCATCCAGTGAAGCATGTCAGGATCATTCCCCAGACGGTTTGTCGCGATGAACAACAACTGATGGAGCGTTTGGACACTGTCGTTGCAGCAGGTGGTGAAGGACTGGTGCTGAGGAATCCGGAAACGCCGTATGAAACGGGCCGAAGCAGCAATGCCTTAAAAGTGAAGCGCTTTGATGATATGGAAGGCAGGGTGTTGGGCTACCGCCCAGGCAAAGGAAAATATCGGGGGACGGTCGGCTCATTGTGGGTGGAGACAGAAGATGGTCGGCGCTTCTACATCGGATCAGGTCTGAGCGATGAGGAACGTGTCGAACCACCACCGATAGGCAGCGTGATCACTTTCAAACACCAGGGCTTTTCCAGCACCGGGATTCCGCGCTTTGCTTCGTTTCTGCGTATTCGGGAGGAGCGCTCATCGCCCAAGACGCCCTACTATTCAGTCAACGCGACAGCAAGGCCCGCAACCGCTGTCGAGTAGGGAGCCTATCGAAATAGGTATCCTTGCCGTATGCCTGGAATCGCATTTATCTGTGTCTGCCTGGAATGGGATTGGCAAGCCATACAGGTCGTAGCTTAGAACTAAAGTTTTTGCTCCATAAGCCGATGAAACATGAGAGGAAGGTTTGGAGTACTGGGTATTTGCTGATAGTGTTGCTAATAAAACAGTTCGTTCAACAGATTGATTATAGTATTTGGGGTTGGAAATCGCTGTGTACAATCATTTCAGGCAAAAAAAAGCGCTGTTACCCAGGTTTCAAACTGCTTTCAGCCTGCTGGAACTTATGTTGGCGGTGGCCGTGGTGGGCATTTTGGCGGGACTGGCTTTTTCCTCCTATGAGGCGTACTACGAAAGAGCCCGGATTGGGTTGCCCCTCGAATAATCTGGACACACATCTGGTTCTGGATTGGTAGTGAGAGGAGGTGTCC
>DTXR01000495.1 GCA_012962365.1 Chromatiaceae bacterium
AAACTGGTCGGGGTAGAGAGATTCGAACTCCCGACATCCTGCTCCCAAAGCAGGCGCGCTACCAGACTGCGCTATACCCCGATTTCACTTCCACTTTCCGTGAAGGCGGTGCATGATACTTAAGGCAGGCGCGATAGTCAATCTGTGATGTATCCCTGTGACAGTTTATTTTAAACCGTTATCATAGGCGTTATTCGCAGCTGAATACTGGATACGATATGCCAAGGAAATCCCAACTTCTCCTCATCATATGTGGCCTTTTCATGGTCACGATACAGGCTTCCGCCGGTATGTATCGTTGGACTGATGATGAAGGCAACGTGGTGTATTCACAAACACCTCCAGCGGATGCCCGACCGGTAAAGCCCATTGCCCCCCCGCCCCCACCCGCCGAAAACCCTGGTGAAATACAAAAGGAAACCCGAAAACTGCAGGAACAGCTCGACAACATTGCCAAGGAGAGAGACGAGAAGAAAAAAAAGCAACTCGAAGCTGAACTGGAACAAAAGAAGAAAGAGGAAAACTGCCAGACCGCCAAAGGCAACCTGAAAAGTATTCAGGAAAAACCTCCCAATACCCTTTTTGCTCTGCCGGACGGAAGCTACAAGCGCTTTACGATGGAAGAAAGGCAGAAAAAAATCGACGCAATGAACAAAATAATCAAAGAAAACTGCGAATAGGTGCCCTATGCCATTATTAACCATTACTACTAATGTGGATATTAGCGACGATCATCAGACAGAAATGCTGACTAAGCTGTCTGCCTTCATCGCTCAACTGCTTGGAAAGCCGGAAAGTTATGTCATGGTCATCCTGCAGAGTGGGCAGCCCATGCTCATGGGAGGAACAAACGAACCCTGTGCCCACATGCGTCTCAAGAGCCTGGGGCTTCCGGAAGACAGCACCGAGAGCCTTTCGACCGCGCTGTGTGACGCCATTACGGGTCAGTTGCGTATCCCTGCCAACCGTATTTACATAGAGTTTGCAAACCCTGCCAGGCACATGTGGGGGTGGGACAGAGGTACTTTTGGCTAAGAATCTCACCCCCCGGCTATAGCAACGACACAAATGTTTGGACAAGATCGCGGGCGCCTGCGGCGTTACTACCTGCAAGCCTGGGAGAAACATCAGGCCGGTGCCTTTCTGGAGCCGCTGGAAGCCCTGATTGCCGGTGTCATCGAGCAACACCCGGAATACCATGCCCTGTTGCAATCCGAAGATGCGCTGGAAAAGGATTTCGTATCTGAGCAGGGGCAAAGCAATCCCTTCCTGCACATGGGCATGCACATCAGCCTGGCGGAACAGATTGGCACAGACCGTCCTCCCGGCATCCGAGATGCTTATCACAAGATAAAGATCAAACTCGGCGACGCCCATGTGGCGGAGCACCAGATGATGGAATGCCTTGGCCTGGCTCTGTGGGAAGCCCAACAGCAGAATCGCGCCCCCGACGAGCAGGGCTATCTGGAATGCCTGAAAAAACTCCTTTGAAACATACTGGAATTACCGGGCAGCATTTCATGATACTGTCGGTCACGCTACGCATTTCCCGGCCTACGATTCAATGACATCCAAGGACATCTTCAGCTACCGCAAATACTGGGCACACAAGTTCACTCCCGCACCTTTTCTTCCCATGAGCCGCGCAGAAATGGACGACCTGGGCTGGGACAGCTGCGACATCATCATTGTCACCGGTGACGCCTATGTGGATCACCCCAGCTTCGGCATGGCGCTGATCGGCCGGCTGCTGGAGGCC
>DTXR01000496.1 GCA_012962365.1 Chromatiaceae bacterium
CGATCATGGGTACCGCATCAGTCAGACCCATGACGATGAAGAATTGTGTACGCAACATGGGAATCAACTCCGGTTGGCGAGCGGCGCCTTCCAGGAAGCGTCCCCCGAGGACGCCGATACCGATAGCGGCGCCTACGGCACCCAGCCCCATCATGATAGCGGCGGCAATAACCAGCAGTGCTTGTTCCATGATTGTCTCCAGTTCTCAATAAAGATAAAAATAAAAGTTAAAAAACCAAATCAGTGTTCACTATGCGCCATGTCCAGATAAACGATGGTGAGTGTCATGAAGATGAACGCTTGCAGAGTAATGACCAGTATATGGAACACCGCCCATACGAACTGCAACACTCCGCCAAAGATTCCCATGCCCACGCCTGCGCCATACATCAGGGCAATCAGAATAAAGATCATTTCACCTGCATACATGTTACCGAACAGACGCAGGGAAAGCGAAATCGGTTTGGCCAGCAGGTTGACGCCTTCAAGAAACAAGTTGATAACGAAAAACACCGGCTTCAGGGCTATATTTTCCGTTTGGAAGGGCATACCTGTGAGTTCCTTGACAAAACCACCCACGCCCTTGATCTTAATACTGTAATAAATAATCAGCGCAAACACGCCCAGCGCCAGGGCAAACGTAATATTGGGGTCGGTGGAAGGCACGACTTTCATGTGGTGAATGCCGATCTCGCCTGCCAACCGGGGAATGACATCCACGGGCACCAGATCCATCAGGTTCATCAGGAAAACCCAGCAGAACACAGTCAATGCCAGGGGAGCAATCAGAGGATTCCGACCAGTGAATGAGCCTTTCACGCTATCCTCGACGAAATCCACCATCATTTCGACGAAATTCTGCAATTTTCCGGGGACGCCGGCGGTGGCGCTTCTTGCTGCCTTGTAGAAGAAGTAGCCGAAAAGCACGGCCAGCGCCGTGGACCAAAACAGACTGTCCAGATGCGACGCCCAGAAGCCCATTTCCTTGGCTTCGGCGGCACTGTGCGCGATCCCCCAATGTCCGTCCGGAAACTTTCCGAAAGTCAGATTGGTGAGATGGTGCTGAATATATTCGCTGGAAGTAACTGTTTCGCCAGAAGCCATCGTCTCAACTTATCTCTGCGCCTTCCCCGCCTGCCAATGAGCCAGCATGGGAGACACTACCTGAACCAGAAAAAAACTCACAAAAAGAGCCGCCGCGTTCAGCGGCCTTAACCATATAATGATAACTGCAAATGCACAGGCCACAAATATCAGCTTGCC
>DTXR01000497.1 GCA_012962365.1 Chromatiaceae bacterium
ACAACCAGCAGCACGTAGGGTTCACCGGCCAGGGTGGATAGCCTGAATTCCATCTCCCGGCGAATCGCCGGATGAAGAATGTTTTCAAGAGTTGTCTTGGCCTTGGGATCATTGAAGATGTGTTTTCTGAGTAATTTTCGGTTCAGGGCGCCTTCTTCGGTGAGAAATTGCTCGCCCAGCTGGTCTCGTATCTGCTGCAGAGCGGGTTGTCCCGGCTCGACCAGTTTCCGGCTGATCTCGTCGGTATCAATAACGGGCGCTCCCAATCGGGAAAAGTGGTTGCTGACTTCTGTCTTGCCGCTGCCGATACCGCCTGTGAGACCGATCCTGAGCATTCTTCAGGGGCTGGGGGAATCAGCCAATTCCTGCAAACTGCAGGTAGCTCTGATTGATCTTGTCACCCCAAAGCATGGCGATCCAGCCAGCTGCTGCCAGATACGGACCAAAGGGAATGGGAACGGCTTTGTCTCTGCCCAGGAACAGGATCATACCAAGGCCGCTGACAGCACCTACCACGGCTGATACGAGCAGGATCTGGGGCAGCATCTGCCAGCCCAGCCAGGCGCCAAACAGGGCAAACAGCTTGAAATCGCCATACCCCATGCCTTCCTTGCCGGTGATCAAAAGAAACAGATGAAAGATGAACCACAGGGAGAGGTAGCCAACAACGGCTCCAAAAATTGCCGATTCAATATCTGTGAACCAATCGTTCAGGTTCAGCATCAGGCCCAGCCAGATCAATGGGAGTATAAGGATATCAGGCAGCAGTTGCAGTTTGATATCGATAACGCTCATGCTGATCAATGACCAGGTTAAAAACAGGGCGGCCAGGGTTTGCCAGGAAAAGCCGAAATGCCAGGCTACTGCCAGGGAAAAGATCGCAGTAAGCAGTTCCACGACAGGATACTGGACAGACAATTTGGTTCCACAGGCCGTGCATTTGCCTTTCTGCAGCAGCCAACTGATGACAGGGATGTTTTCCCAGGCTTTGATGCGGTGCCCGCAGGAAAGGCAGGTTGAGGGTGGGCTCATCAAAAAAGCGAGGCCAAACCACTTGTTTGGCAGGTATTCCACCTCTTTTCCTGCCAGTTCGTCGCAGGCATCTTTCAGTTCCCGCTCCATGCGTTTGGGCAGGCGGTAGATGATGACGTTCAGAAAGCTTCCGACAATCAGGCCGAGTATGAAGGTCAATGGGTAGAAAACTGCAGGTTCAGAAAACACTGCTCCCATTAGATAGCAGCACCCAGCTTGAAGATCGGCAGGTACATGGCGACAACCAGTCCGCCCACCAAGGTGCCAAGAACCACCATAATCAATGGCTCCATCAGGCTGCTGATGGCGTCTACGGCATTGTCCACCTCTTCTTCATAGAAGTCGGCCACCTTGCCGAGCATATCGTCCAGCGAGCCCGATTCTTCACCGATGGCCACCATTTGTTTTACCATGTGTGGGAAAAGCTGCTGCTGTTCCATGGCCAAGCGCAAAGATTGGCCCGTCGCAATGTCTTCCCGCATTTCGTTTACTGCGTTGCCATAAACGATGCTGCCCGTCGCCCCGGATACTGATTCCAGTGCCTCCACCATGGGTACGCCAGCGGCGAACATGGTAGATGTTGTGCGGGCAAATCGCGCAAGCGCAGATTTGTGCATGATGGATCCAAAAATAGGCGCTTTGAGCATTGCCCTGTCGATCAG
>DTXR01000498.1 GCA_012962365.1 Chromatiaceae bacterium
ATAAGAATAGTTTGGTTCACTCTCGATGAGAGTGCGGGCGCTCATCACCAGGGTCTGGGAGACATCGTCTTCCTTCACGCCGTCGAACAGGTTGCGGCAGGAGTCGTCCAGGATGACTCTGGGGTCGGTCTCTTCCAGGCCGTTGCAGGCTTCTTCAACCAGGGTGCGCAGGCGTTGTATATTCAGGGGCTGCAGCGTGCCGTCGGCGAGGGTGATGTTGACCAGGTGTTCCTCTTCGCCGGTTTCCTTGCGCGCCTGTTCGCGCTCCTGGGCGCGGGCTTCGCGGTAGAGCACATAGTCGCGGGCCACCTTGTGCTCGCCGGCGCGCATCAGCGCCAGTTCAACCTGATCCTGGATGTCTTCGATATGCACGGTGCCGCCGTCGGGATTGCGGCGCACCAGGGCGTCCGTCACCTGTTGGGTGATGTTGCGCACCACATCATGTACCCGGGCGGAAGCGGCGGCGCTGCCGCCTTCCACGGCGAGGAAGGCCTTGGTGACGGCGACGGTGATCTTGTCGGCATCGAAGGCGGTGACCTTGCCGTTGCGGCGGATGACGCGCAGTTCGCCCCAGGTGTTTTCATCACCGGTGGCGGATGTGGCTGCGGTATCCGTAGTGGGTGGGACGGCGATCGTATCGGTGCTGACAGGTGTTTCGGTGGTGGCCATGCGGTATTTCTCCCTGAGATGTAGATTTTGGTTGCCCGGGGAGGAATCCCTGGGGATCTGGCATTTGTCAGTATTCTTCAGATCCGTGGCTGTGAATTTCGTTCCCGGCAGTGAAAAGCATCATATGTGGGTAAAAAAACCATGTCAACCACAATATATTGTGTATAAGCCTGTTGGTAACTGCTTAAAAATTGTGCAAAGCCTGTGGATAAATTGGGGGAAAAGAGAATAAATTCGACAATTCAGCAACTTGGAAAATTTCGGTATATCAGCACATGCTGATGTGCCTGTGGGTGAAACCGGGAGGAGGCTTTTGACACAAATCGGTACAATGCACAGGAACAGAAAAAATATCCGGAATCGTGAATTTGCTCCCACTGGCAGATCGGCTGGGTGCTCAAGATCCAGCGAGTCGCTGAACGAGCCGCCTCCCGGCGGATGTCGGAATGTCGCCAATGGACTTGATCAGCGGTTCCCCAGGTAGGTAAAGAGGATTTCCCTTGTCAGATGAACAATACATCCCCGGGCAGCGTTGGCTGAGTGACATGGATCCGGATCTGGGTCTGGGCATGGTGTCCGAAATCGAACACCGCCGCCTGACCGTGGTTTTTCCGGCGGTGCAGGAATCTCGCGTCTATGCACTGCCCGACGCGCCATTGACGCGTCTGGTGCTCGAGCCCGGTGATCGTTTCCAGGATGAATCGGATCAGGAATATCTAGTGCTGGAAGCCATTGAAAAGGACGGTCTGCGCTATTACAACTCTCAGGACGCGGCCGGCAACGCCAAGGTGCTCAGTGAGGTAGCTATCAGCCCGCACCTGCAGATGAACCGCCCGCGGGAAAAATTTCTCGCAGGGCGTATCGACCGCAATACCTGGTTCGATCTGCGCTACCAGTCCTGGCAACAGATGGCCACAGAAGCCCGCTCGGAAGTTCATGGGCTGGTGGGTCCCCGCATCAGCCTGATTCCCCATCAGTTGTATATCGCCCACCAGACCGCCCGCCGCTTGATCCCGCGGGTGCTGCTGGCCGATGAGGTGGGTCTGGGCAAGACCATCGAGGCGGGGTTGATCCTGCATCGCATGTTGCTGGCCGGGCGGGTGGAGCGGGTGCTGCTGCTCGTGCCGGAGACTCTGCTGCATCAGTGGCTGGTCGAGATGTTGCGGCGTTTCAACCTGCGTTTTGCGCTTTTCGACAAGGAGCGGTTCGAGGCTTCAGATTCGGACAACCCCTTTGCCGACGAGCAGCGGGTGCTGTGCAGCGTGGATTTCCTGCTGTCTTCGCCGAAGATTGCCCGCGCCGCTCTCGAAGAAGAGTGGGATCTGCTGATCGTGGATGAAGCCCACCACCTGCATTGGACAGAGGAGGAATCCAGCCTGGAATACGACCTGGTGGAAGCACTGGCGGAGCAGGCTCTGGGCGTGCTGCTGCTCAGCGCCACACCGGAGCAGTTGGGCCGGGAAGGGCATTTTGGGCGCCTGCGCCTGCTCGATCCCCACCGCTATCCCGATTATGCCGCCTTCCTGGCCGAAGAGCAGCGCTATCAGGACGTTGCGGATCTGGCGGCCATGCTGCTCGATGGACAGCATCTGAACGAAGCGCAGCAGGCTTTTCTCGAAGAACTGGTGGGTGATGTAAAAGCGCTGAGCACAGAAGAGATCGTGCGCCGCCTGGTGGATCGCCATGGTATCGGGCGGGTCATGTTCCGCAATACCCGCCACACGGTAAAAGGTTTCCCTCGGCGGGAACTGCATGTCACCCGTCTCGAATGGCCGCCGGCCTATATGGCCATCGAAGATGCCCAGGCCGCGCTGACCCCGGAACGGGAAGTAGAGGACTGGCTGGCGTTCGACCCCCGCCTTGCCTGGCTGGTTGGGTTGTTGCAGGAACTGGCGCCGCAGAAGCTGCTGCTCATCTGTGCCCACAAGGAAACCGTGCTGCAGCTGCAGGAATGGCTGCGCAGCCGCCACGCCATCCATGCGGCGGTATTCCATGAGGACATGGAGATCGTCGAGCGTGACCGGGCGGCGGCCTATTTTGCCGATACGGAAGAAGGCAGCCAGGTATTGTTGTGTTCCGAAATCGGCAGCGAGGGGCGCAACTTTCAGTTTGCGCGGCACCTGGTGCTGTTCGATCTTCCCCTGCAGCCGGACCTGCTGGAACAGCGCATCGGACGGCTGGATCGCATCGGTCAGGGGCAGGTGATCGATCTGCATCTGCCCGTGTTCGGCGGCTCCCCTGTGGAGACCCTGTATCGCTGGTATCACCAGGGCGTGAATGCCTTTGCGCAGCCATCGGCGGTGGCCGTGAGCCTGTACGAGGAATACGGAATGCTGTTGCGCGAGGCGCTGGTGGAACCGGCCATGACCCAGGCGTTGATCAACAAGGTGGCGTCGAGAAGACAGGAAATGGAAGAGGCATTGGCCAAGGGCAGGGATCGCCTGCTCGAGCTGCAATCCTGTGATCCGCAAGCGGCCGCAGATCTCGTAGCGCAGATTGAGACACTGGAACAGGATTCAGCGGTAAACGCCTACATGCAATCTTACTGGGATGCCTTTGGCGTGGAACATGAACCTGGGCCGGGAAAATCCCTGGTGCTGCATCCCGGTGAACACATGCGCCAGGAAAGTTTTCCCGGTCTGGCGGAAGAAGGCGCCACCGTGACCTTCTCGCGCAGCGATGCCCTGGTTCATGAGGACCGTCTGTTCCTTACCTGGGAGCATCCCATGGTGCGGGGCGCGGTGGAAGAACTGGTCAGCAGTGATCTGGGCAGTGCCGCGTTCGTGGTGCTGGATTCCGGCCCCCTGCCGCCCGGCACCCTGCTGCTGGAGCTGATCTTCGTGCTTGGCTGCACCGCGCCCGCCGAGCTGGAGGCCGGGCGTTATCTGCCCTCCACCCCCGTTCGCCTGTTGCTGGATCGCAAGGGCAATGACTATGCTCACGCATTGCCCCCCGAAAAGCTGCAGGGCAAATCCCTGCATCGCGACCGGCGGACGGCGGGGCAGGTGATCAAGTCCCAGGCAGACATGCTGCGCAAGTTGCTGCAACAGGGTGAGCAGTTGGCGGCGGCAACAGGCGAAAACATCATCGAGGAGGCGGTGGCGCAGATGCGGGCCGAACTCACGGAAGAACAGCACCGCCTGCGGGAGCTGAGTGATGGTGCCGCGGCAGAGGAGCTGCGCCTGCTCGATGAGAAACAGCGGCTACTGCTGGAATATCTGCCCCGCACGCGGCTGCGCCTGGATGCGGTGCGTATGATTGTTCGCGCCTGATTTGAAGAATAAAAAAAGGAATTTGTTCGTTATGAAAAAACATTACTGGGTCATTCTGTCGGTTTTCCTGCTGCCATGGGTTTCTTCTTTGAATGCTGATACCCAATCCACGCAGGCGCAGCGCCCCAAAATCGGGCTGGTGCTCAGTGGCGGCGGCGCCCGGGGAGCGGCTCATGTGGGCGTGCTCAAGGTGATCGAGGAGCTGCGCATCCCCGTCGACTACATCACCGGCACCAGCATGGGGGCGATCATCGGCGGTCTGTATGCTTCCGGCATGTCGCCTAAGGAAATCGAGAAAGCACTGGCGGACATCGACTGGCTGGATGTTCTCAATGACAGCCCCAGGCGCAAGAATCTGAGCTACCGGCGCAAGCGCGAGGACGAGGAGTATCTGGTGCGATCGGCCGCAGGCTTTAACAACGGGAAACTTGAACTGCCCCAGGGCTTGCTGCAGGGACAGCAGCTGCTGTTGCTACTCCGAGCGCTGACATTGCCCGTAGCCACGGTGACGGACTTCGATCAGCTGCGCGTGCCGTTTCGGGCGCTGGCAACGGATATTTCCACCGGCAAGGCCGTGGTGCTGGACAAAGGCGACTTGGCCCTGGCCATGCGCGCCAGCGCGTCCATCCCCAGTGCGTTCGCCCCCGTGGAAATCGATGGCAAGCTGCTGGTGGATGGTGGCGTGAGTAACAACCTGCCTGTCGGGATTGCAAAGCAGATGGGTGCCGAGCGTTTGATCGTGGTGGATGTCAGTACCCCGCTGTCAACCCGCGATGAGCTGCGGAACGTACTTTCGATTACAGATCAGTTGACCACGATCATGACCCGGCGCAATACCGAAACCAGTCTGGCATTGCTGAACGACGATGACGTGCTGATCATACCGGCCCTCGGTGACGTGACAACGACCAGCTTTACCCATGCGATGGCAGCCATCGACCCCGGAGTGAAAGCGGCCGATGAGCAACGTGAGAAACTGGCGCAGCTCTCCATTGATGAAACGGTTTATCAAACCTATCGGACCGCGCAGGAATCTGTCAATCGTGACAGTCCGGTTATCGCGTTTGTGGATGTGGACAATCAGTCGAGGCTGGCCGACAAGGTCATTCAGCGCTACTTCGACGTGAAAATAGGCAAACCTCTGGATACGGATGCGCTGGATCAGAGTATCGGCTATCTGTATGGGCAGGATCTGTTCAAGCTGGTGTCTTATGAAGTTGTCGAGAAAGCGGGCAAGACCGGCCTGCGTATCCATGTAGTGGAAAAGCCCTGGGGTCCCAATTACCTCCAGGCCGGCATCAATTTTCAGGGAGACTGGAGCAGCGGCAGTTCCATCAACCTGGGGGTCAGCTATACACGTACGGCCGTCAATGAACTCGGGGGCGAATTCCGCAGCATCATGGAGCTGGGAGAAAACCAGCGGCTGTTTGCCGAACTCTATCAGCCCATGGATACGGAAAGCGCCTATTTCCTCAACCCCCAGGTGGAGCTGGCCCGAATCAATGTCGGCCAGTACGAAGATGGGCAGAACATTGCGGAGTACCGTCAGTACAAGGCGCAACTGGCGCTGGAAGCGGGTATGAACCTGGAAAACTGGGGGGAGTTGCGCCTGGGCTGGCGCGGCGCGAAGGGTGACATAGAAACCATGGTGGGCATTCCCAACCCGAATGAAGGCAACTTCGACGAAGGGATGATGTTTGCAAGCCTGGGTATCGATACCCTGGACAATCTCTACTTTCCCACCGACGGGCACTGGCTGAAGCTGGAAGTGCGCAGCCACGCGGATATATGGGGTGATGATCATGCGTTCGAGCAGGTGGATATGGACTGGGGGCTGGCCACGGCCGTGGACAAATACAGTTTCATGAGCCGTGTCCAGCTTGGCTATACCTGGAATGAAAATGCGCCGGCCTACAGCAATTTCTTCCTGGGTGGTTTCCTGAATCTGTCCGGTTTTGATCGCTATGAACTGTCGGGACAGCACATGGCGCATGGTCTTGTAGGTTTTATGCGGCGATTGGATCAGAACAGCATCGTCCCCATCTATGTGGGAGCAACCCTGGAGGCCGGGAACACCTGGCAACGGCGTAGCGATTTCGCTGACGAGTGGCTGGTGGGAGGCAGTGTCTACCTGGGCCTGGATACCTTTATCGGCCCGTTATATGTTGGCTATGCCCTGGCGCAAGACGATCACAGCACCATGTTCATGTATCTCGGCGCGCCTTTCTGATTATCCTGCACGCTCCTTCGGAACACACGGATTCGAGGTTATTTTTTGTGGGCGTTCTGGTAGCGTTCCACCAGTTCATGCACCAGGGGCGTGCAAATGATCTTGATGGCGAGATCCAGCTGCCCGCCAGGGATCACCATGGTGTTGCGCCGGGACATCCAGGAACCGCTTATCTGCCGCAGCAGTGCGGGGAAGTAAAAACGCTGGGGTTCACGGAAACGGATGACCACAATGCTCTCATCCAGACCTGGGATCTCCCGCAGCTCAAAAGGGTTGGATGTGTCTGATAGAGGAACGCGCTGAAAATTGATATCGGTCAGCGAAAATTGCGGTGTGATGTAAGTGATGTAGTCTGACATGCGGCGCATGATGGTATGGGTGACAGACTCGGGGGAATGATTTTTCTTGTGGGTGTCCCGATGGATTTTCTGTATCCACTCCAGGTTCACCACGGGAACCACGCCTATCAGCAGATCCACCCACTGGGCGATATCGATACCGCGTATCTTGCGCTCCTTCATTTTTTTGCGACGCTTGATGATGACCGGGTTGTGAGACGTAGACAGTTTGCGATTGCTCCAGGAATTCTCCGCACAGCCGCCGTGCATGCCATCGTAGAACAACAGGTCGGTTCCCGAAGGTACCTCCATCCAGGGCGTAAAAGCGCCCTCGGATACTTCGTAGAGTTCTGCCAGCTCTGCGTTTTCCGCGTAGCGGCGCACCAGTCCAGTACCTGAACGGGAATATTCGCGGAACAGCCCTTCCAGCCGGTCGAGAAAATTGGCTTCTGGGGAGAAATGACTGAGGTTGCTGTCCTGCTCGATGGACTGCTCCACGAAGTGGCGCATGCGCTTTCGGTCGTAACGCCGGAAGCTGTTGCCGTCGACGCGAAAGGCGGTAATGCCTTCACGCCGGAAAATGTCGTCGAAGATGCGCCTGAAAGTGGTGGTGCCTGCGCCGGAAGAACCGGTGACCGCGATGATCGGATGTTTGCTCGACATGATTTTGGTCCGCTTTAATAAAACCGGACGAATACTTATAGCACATCCGTCTAAACCGTTCAAAAAACAGGTGATTAGTATTCGGACGAATGCATGAGCAGGTGTCCGGTGCGTATAACGGTGTTTTTGGCTGTGTGCTACAGACCGCCTTACCCGCTTTTTTCTGCGTGTACGCGGTTCATGGATGCCGGCGCCATACTCAGGGCTTGATGCGCAATATTAAAAACCCCTTGCCAAAACAAATCCGGCAAAGGGCTTTCTTTTCAACCTGAATCCGTGGGTTCAGAGCTTGTGCTATGTGCCCCGATGGACTCACGGATTCAGGTTCAAAACAGCTGGAATGG
>DTXR01000499.1 GCA_012962365.1 Chromatiaceae bacterium
AGCAAGGAAAGAAAGGAGGATGGCTTATGGAAAAGCAACCCTGCGTATATCCGCTTGCCAGCAGAAAAAATGGAACCTTGTATGTTGGCGTTACCTCAAATCTGATTCAGCGTGTCTGGGAACACAAGCGCAATGTCGTGCCGGGGTTTACCGGCAAATATAGTGTGCGTAGTCTGGTTTGGTATGAACTGCATGAAGACATGACATCAGCTATCCAGCGAGAAAAGGCAATCAAGAACAGGAAACGCGCCTGGAAGATCAGAGTGATCGAGGAAAAGAATCCCCAGTGGCGGGATTTGTATCCTGATTCGTTGTGAAGTGTGGGCAATCTGTGGACTCTGGCATCGTGCTTCGTTCCAACTCCTTCATCCCTGAAGCCGTACTCTGGAATGACTCGGTATTTACGGGTTCTTGTTCGCCGGTTTAGACAAACATCGCCGGATCCTGCTGCCCCTGGCACTGATGCTGTACTGGTGAAGGCGGGTCCTGGTCGATGCGCAGCGCTGTCAGCGCGCCTCCCCACAGACAGCCCGTGTCCAGCGCCCAGGTGTTGTGCCTTACCTGGTAGCCGAGAGTGGACCAGTGGCCAAACAAGATGCGGTCGTTTCTGGTCAGCCGGTGGGGGTGGGCAAACCAGGGAATGTACTTCTTTTTCTGCCCCAGGGGCGAGCCTTTCAGTTTCAGCTTGAGCTTGCCTTTTCGGGTAACGAAGCGCAGCCGGGTAAAGCAGTTGGTGATGAAACGCAAGCGATCCATACCTTCCAGCGCCGCATCCCAGCGGTTGGGTTTGTTGCCGTACATCTGGTCGAAGAATACACGGTAGTCTGAGCCGCGCAGCACGGCTTCCACTTCGCTGGCGCAGTTGCGAGCCGTGGTCAGATCCCATTGCGGCGGCAGGCCGGCATGGACCATGGTGAACTCCAGTTTCCCGTCCCTGTGCATCAGGGGGCGGTGGCGCAGCCAGTGGATCAGTTCCTCACGATCCGGCGCCTCCAGCACCTGATTCAGATGATTGCTGTCCTTGAAGCGTTTGTTGCCGGAAGCCAGCGCCAGCAGGTGCAGGTCGTGGTTTCCCAGCACCGTGATTGCCCGGTCGCCCAGGGAGGAAACGAAGCGCAGCGTATCCAGGGATCTTGGGCCACGATTGACCAGGTCGCCAACGAACCAGAGGCGGTCTTTCCCGGGATCGAACTGCAACTCATCGAGCAGTGTGCGCAGCTCGTCATAACAGCCCTGAATATCGCCGATGGCGTATACGGCCATGATAACTAATTGATCGTATTGGGCGTCTGCAGGGAAAAGACGGGGATGGGCGTAAGGAAATGCTCACCCTGATCGTCGATCATTTCGTAGTCACCCTCCATGGCGCCGACGGGCGTTTCAAGAATTGCGCCGCTGCTGTACTGGTATTGCTGACCGGGTTGCAGATGCGGCTGATCACCGACAACGCCTTTCCCCCGCACTTCTTCAACCTTGCCGTTGGCGTCGGTAATGATCCAGTGGCGATTGAGAAGCTTTGCGGGAACACTGCCCTTGTTGCTGATGGTGATGGTATAGCCGAAAACGAACCGCGCTTCTTCCGGTGCGGATTGCGCTTCGAGAAAGGTGCTTTCCACTTCCACCTGTATTTGATGCTTAGGTACTTTTGTCATGGGTGGATTATACACCAGAGACAGGGTTTTCGGTGTGGATGCCGGAGCCGCCTTGCGCGGCTCCGGCGGGTTGGTATCAGAGGTGTTTCTTCAGGAAGGTATCCATCATCTTGTACAACTCCAGTCTGTTTTCCTCACGCCGGAAACCGTGGCCTTCCTTCTTCTTGATGAGCTTGATATAGGGCTTGCCCAAATCATCCAGCCTGTCCATCAATTCCTCCGCCTGCTTGATTTCGACGCGAGGATCCCGGCGGCCGTGAACGATGAACAGCGGATCGTCCAGCTTGCTCAGGAGATTGATAGGCGAGGTCTTCTGCATGCGCTCTCGATCCTTGGGATCGTCGGGGTTGCCGATCGCCTTGTGGAACCAGGTTGCGAGCGCTCCGGAAGGATCATGGCTCTTCTTGGTGTCCCATTCTTCCAGCATGTCCAGATCAACCACACCAACGTAGTTGATCCCGCATTTATACAGGTCTGGTGTCATCGTCAATCCCGCCATGGTGGCGTAACCACCATAACTTGCGCCATAGATACAGACGCGTTGCGGGTCTGCGATGCCTTCATCGATGGCCCATTTGACGGCATCGCTAATATCGTCCTGCATTTGCAGCCCCCATTGCTTCCAGGCGCCGACCTGGAACTTATGGCCATAGCCGCCGGAGCCACGGAAGTTCATCTGCAGAACCGCATAGCCGCGATTGGCGAGGAACTGGATTTCCGGGTTCCAGCCCCAGGTGTCGCGGGGACCGTAGGGGCCGCCATGGGGATGGACGATGAGCGGCACCCTCTTTCCTGTGGCACCCTTGGGCAGGGTCAGGTACCCGTGAATAAGCAGACCGTCACGGGCCTTGTAGGTGATGGGTTTCACGTCCACCATGTCTTCCGACTTGATGTGCTCGGCAACATGAACCAGGAAGGTAAGTTTCAGCTTGGGTTCGGTTTCCAGCAGGTAGTAGGTGCCCGGCATCTTGTCGCTTGATGCGACGACCACGGCGGTTTTCTCGTCTTCGGTGATGCTGGTAATGCGGTTGACGGTGTCCGGCAGTGCCTTGTCGAGGGCTTTCTGGATATCGCCGAACTTCTTGTCCAGATAATGAATCTGAGGCTTGTCGGTGATGTATCCGATGGCCAGTGCGCGGTGATCCTTGGGTGAGAAGCTGGGGCCGCCCACATCTACTTTGTCATGACTAAAGACCAGTTCCTTTTTACCTGTGTCTGGATCGAGCTTGTAAGAAGCCATGCGATCCCTGCCCACCGCAGACACGATGTACAGGGATTTGTTGTCCGGGGTGAAACCTGCGTAGCCGGTGCCTTCCTCGCCAAGTCTGGATGTAGCCAGCACTTTCCATGGGCTGTCTTCGGTCTTCCTGTACAGCAGTTCGGTGGCCGTATCAGACTTGTCCTTGGCGACCACTTGGCGCATGGCAACCCGAATTTTATGGTCCCAATCCATGCCCCAGCCAACGATATCTCCCGGGTTGGAGGTCAGGCGCTTCTTCCTGCCATTGAAAATGTCCATACGGTATAGATCGGGAAATTGCGCACGCCGTTCATTACTGGAAACGATGACATGGCGATCGTCTTCTTTCAGGCGATCGACCATGCGCGTCACCCGCGGAACCAGTTGAATGCCTTTTGCCGCCTTGGCCAGAGCACGTGGTTTGCTGCCATCGATATTCACCGCATTCAGCGCCAGGGATTCGTTGCCATCTTCCTCGACGGTAAACAGTAACCGGGAATTGCTGGCCCATTGGTAGCTCCTTACATCCCGCTTGGTCAATGACGTCACTGCCAGGGGTTTCATGGTGGAGCGGTCGATAACCACCAGATTCCGGCTTTCACCCACAGGTGCAATGGCGGCCAGATGTTTGCCGTCCGGAGAAAGACTGACCTGGGAAAACTCATAGTTTTTGAAGAAGTATTCAACAGGAAGCTCTTCTGCGCTGGCTGAAAAGGTAATCAACAGCAGGATGAAAAGAATATTGTGTATCATTTTTACAACGCTCCTTGATTTTTAATGATTTTTCAATAGTTTGAGATACAGGGGTCTTTGATTTATTCTGGCATTGAAGCTTGAGTACCCTCATTTCCAGCCGATTTTTGTTGTAATATTGTTGCAATTTTGTTGCATGGGCGGAAAAAACCACTATAAAATGCGCCTCATGCGAGTGTTTTACTGCCCGCTAAGGCCGGTGGTGGTCACAATAACAAACCCCACCGCTTTAACCAAATTCTCTAGGAGAAATGTAATGTTCAACAAGCGAAAGACTTTGAGCGCGGCCATTCACCTGGCTTGCAGCGGTGTTGTCGCAACAGGCATGCTGATGAGTGGCATGGCCAGTGCTGAAGAAGAAGCTGTCAAGCTTGAAAAAGAAGAAGTTACTGGCTCTCACATCAAGCAGATCGATATTGAAGGCGCGAGCCCGGTTTCGGTCATTACACGCGAAGACATTGAATTGAGTGGTTTGCAGTCCGTTGCCGACGTATTGCGCCAGACGCCCTACAACAGTTTTGGTTCCTTCCGGGAGCTGTCCGGCACCACCTTTCAGTCCCAATCGCTGGTTGATCTGCGTGGTTTGGGGTCTTCCCGTACTTTGGTATTGATCAACGGCCGTCGCGCGCCGGCTTCTCCTGTTACCGGCGGCTCTGCCGTTGACCTGAATATCCTGCCCCTGGCAGCGGTAGAGCGTATCGAGATACTCAAGGACAGTGCTTCTGCAGTGTACGGCTCAGAAGCCATCGGCGGTGTAATCAATATCATCCTGCGCAAGGATTACGAAGGTGTTGAATTGACTGCCACGGTAGAGCGACCCAGCGAGCCGGGTGCTGATGCCGAGGGCGGTTCCTTTGCCGCAGGCGGTTCTTATGGCAAGGGCAACTACATTTTTACCCTGGAACAGCGTAACAAGGAAATTATCTGGTCCCGCGATCGTGACTGGTCTAAGGTTGACTTCGGTGACGGTTCCAGTTATTTCACCACGTCGGGCATCAGTCTGTGGGGTAACACTATCTACCACGCGACCACCGACGGTAGCATCGAAGCTGCAGCCAACTGTGATCCCAGCATCTATGCCGGTGTGTATGAGTTCCCCGGCTGGGGCACAGCCTGTACTTATGGTTATGCGGATGTTTCTGCAGAAACCAACGATATTGATCGCAGCAATGCCTTCCTGTATCTGGATTACGAGATCAACAACGACACCAGCATTTATGCTCAAAACCTGATTTCCAGGGTACAGTCCTTCGGTCGCTATGCGCCTGCTGTTGGTTTTCTCACTGTACTGGGCGATGCGCCCAGTAACCCTTACCCTGGCGAAACCCTGTTGCTTGGCCACCGCTTTGCGGCATTTGGTACTCGTGACGATACCGCTACCAACTGGCAATGGGATACTACCCTGGGTGTAAAAGGTACTGTGTGGGATATCGATTATGATGTCTTTGCCCGATACAACCTGTACGAGTCCGACATCGTCGGCCGCAATTACATCCTGGACAGCCAGGCTACCCAGGAAGTGCTGGAGGGGAACTACGATCCCTTCAATCCGTTCTCGCAGGATCCTGATCACCTGGCGGCCATGGCTCGCATGCGTCATGACACGACCCGTGATGTGGAGAACAAGTACTTCAGCGCAGGCGTCAACCTGACCGGTGAAATGCCGTTCGAACTGGCTGGTGGCGGTATTGGCTGGGCAGCGGGCTATGAGTACCGTGATGAAGATTATCAGGATATTTATGATGCCGAGCGCCGTGCGTACAATGTTATCGGTTCTTCTGGGGGTTCCAGTGAAGGTGATCGTCAGCAGTGGGCCATGTACGGTGAATTGCTCTTCCCTGTACTCGATACCCTGGAGGTCAGTGCTGCTCTGCGTTATGACGACTACAGTGATTTCGGCAGCGAGACATCTCCTCAGTTGAAAGTTCGCTGGCAGCCTAACGACAGTCTGATGCTGCGAGCCAGCTGGAGCGAGGGCTTCCGTGCACCAGCCATGATCGATCTGTATGCAGCGGGTGCGGAGGATCATCCTTTCGTCAAGGACTTCGTCCAATGTGACTTGGCCGGCACGCCCGCCGATCAGTGTCCTACCATCCAAGTGCCGGGTTTGTCTGGCGGAAACCCTGATCTGGAAGCAGAAACATCCGATTCCTGGAACTTGGGCGCCGTCTGGGAGCCGGTAGAGGATCTGGTATTTG
>DTXR01000500.1 GCA_012962365.1 Chromatiaceae bacterium
ACGGTCAAAAGATGAGTGGGTGGATGGGGCATTTACCCCGGGGCCGAAGCATTCATGCTAGGATTACGCGCTTCTGGCGGGATGGCTGAGGACCGCAATATAGGTGCCGGGTTGATAATCGGAAAAACCCAGGCATCCTGAATAAATCGAGGTAATCATTATGCGTAACGTACTGTTATTAATTATGTTGTTATTGGCCTTTCCGGCTTTTTCAGCCGTAACCCATATTGACAACGCCGAGCTGGAGAAACTCGTAAGCGCAGGTGTTCCTGTCATCGATATCCGCCGTGCGGAAGAATGGCAGCAGACGGGTGTCGTCGAAGGCAGTCATCTGATCACTTTCTTCGATAAAAGAGGCAACTACAATGTACCTGCGTGGTTGGAGCAACTGGCGCCTATCGCTGACAAGGACGAGCCGTTTATCCTCATCTGCCGAACCGGCAATCGCACGGGCACTGTGAGTAATTTTCTGGACAGGAAACTGGGCTACAAGAAAGTCTACAACGTCAGGAAAGGCATTACTGACTGGATTGCCAAGGGCAAGCCGGTCGTGAAACCCGGTAGCTGAATTCTGTATCAGGAGTAAATATCTTATGGGTTTCAAATGTGGAATCGTGGGCCTGCCGAATGTGGGCAAATCCACCCTGTTCAATGCGATGACCAAGGCGACAATCGCCGCCGAAAATTATCCTTTCTGTACCATCGATCCCAATGTGGGCATCGTGCCCATTGCCGATCCCCGCCAGGATCGCATCGCCGAGATTGTCAAACCCGAGCGTGTCGTACCCACTACCATGCAGTTCGTGGACATCGCGGGGCTGGTTGCAGGTGCATCCAAGGGCGAAGGTCTGGGCAACAAATTTCTGGCAAATATCCGTGAAACAGACGCCATCGTGCAGGTGGTTCGCTGTTTCGAGAATGATGATGTGGTGCATGTGGCGGGCAAGGTCGATCCCTTGGCCGATATCGAGGTCATCAACACCGAGCTGGCGCTGGCAGACCTGGAAAGCGTGGAGAAGGCACTGGACAAGGCCACCCGCATGGCCAAGACTGGCGATAAGAAGATCCTGGCGCAGAGAGACTTGCTGGAAAAGGTGCGTGAGCATCTGGATCAGGGCCTGCCTGTACGCTCCATGGGGCTGGATGAGGACGAACAGGCGGCGCTGTATGACCTGCACCTGTTGACCATCAAAAAGGTGTTGTATATCGCCAATGTGGCCGAAGACGGTTTCGAGAACAACCCATTGCTCGATGCGGTGCGGGAACATGCGGAAAAGGAAGGTGCTCAGGTCGTGCCCGTGTGTGCGGCCATCGAAATGGAACTGGTGGAGCTGGACGATGAGGACAAGGCGGATTTCCTGGCGGAAATGGGGCAGGATGAACCCGGCCTGAATCGCGTGGTGCGTGCCGGCTACAGCCTGCTGGGGCTGCAGACCTATTTCACGGCAGGCCCCAAGGAGGTACGGGCATGGACCGTACGCGTTGGTGCCACCGCGCCCCAGGCAGCGGGTGTCATCCATACCGATTTCGAGCGGGGCTTCATTCGTGCCGAGGTGATCGCCTATGATGATTTCATCGCCTGTGGCGGCGAGCACGGCGCAAAGGAAGCCGGCAAGCTACGGCTGGAAGGCAAAGACTACATCGTCCAGGACGGCGATGTGATCCATTTTCGTTTCAATGTTTAACAGGGGAGGAAAAGAGATGCTGCGTATGAGGAGAATGATGCTGGCTGGGCTGATGTTACTGGTTTCACAGTCCCATGCGGCAGGTGTCGCCACCCTGCAAAGTGGCCACGGTCAGCAGAAAGTTACCATAACCGTCGAATATGACGATCAGAATCGTGTGCGCATGAACATGCCGCAAAACGACGAAGGTTCCGGGTTCATGCTCGCAAAGGATGGCAAGGTGTGGATAGTTGTCGACGTGCAGGGGCAAACCATGGTTATGGATGTCGCCCAGATGGCCGCCATGGGGTCGGCAAACAATGATGACACCTTGGTGCAGGAATTCATCAGTGCCAAGCCTACAGGGGAAAAACAGACAGTAGCCGGGTTTTCCGGTGAGGTCTATGAGCTGACCTGGAATGACAAAGGAAAAATCCGCACCGACAAGGTCGTGCTGAGCAAGGATCCGGTGGTAGTGGAATACTCCAACGCCTGGCTGACTTTTGCCGAAAGCATGGAGAAGAAGGTGAAAAACAGCATTGGGCAGCATTTCAGGAAAGCGGGTTTGGGCCTGCTGAAAATGGGAGATGAGTTTCAGGTGGTCTCCATCAGGCCCGGCAAGGTGAATGGGCAGAACTTCGTGCTGCCCACGTCAACCATGCAAATGCCGCCCATGGGGCGCTGAGAGTTTGTTTCCCCGCTCCCAGCTACGGTGGCAGGGAGCTGTTACATGCCGAAGCCGAAATCGTCGTTGCTGGTGATGCCGCTGCCGCGAACGGGCTTGAGGGCATCGGCGTAGGCTTTCAACACCTGCAGTGACCATAGGATTCTCTCCCGGAAATAGCTGTCTGCATCCGGGTTGTTATCCTCGGGATTGGCATTCAGCACAGATTCCACATTGCGAATGATGACCTGCTCCGGGATATAGCAGATGCGGTTATTCTTGTAGCTGCTCATGCGCAGCTCGGCCACGGGGTAGGCGCCGCCGTCGGCGGACGAGACAGTCACGATCAGCGCCGGTTTGTGCCCGACCTCATTCTTGCCCGCGATAAGGAAGAAGTTTTTCAGTCCGGCCGGCACCTGTCCATGCCATTCAGGGGCGATGATCACGAAGGCGTCGCTTTGACGCAGGGTTTCGCGCAGAGGCGCCAGCAGGGTTTCCCACTTTTTCTCACCGTCCCAGATGCCCTGATCCCAAAGCGGCAGGGGGTTTCCTTCCAGGCTGTAGATTTCTGCGTCGTCGCAGAGCTTTTCATCCAGCAGGGTGGCCTGGATATGATCGGCGACCTTGCGGCTTTGGGAGTTGTGGCGATGGCTGCCACTGACGATGGTGATCTTCATGGGCTTTCCTGAGGGCAAGTGTTTGAGCAGCCAACATTATAATGGCATTATCGCCAATGAACCCCTGTTCTTCCCAAGGGCTTGTCAGCGAATACCAAGGCAGGTTCCTACCCGCTGAGCGCTGGTCACCCAGGTGTGGTCTGTGGGCACCAGTTTCTTGTTGCCAGCGACTTCTTTCAGTGGCACGGGTACGGCATCGTCACCACGGGCAGCGACCATTACGCCAAAATGATCCTGTTCGATGAGGTCGGCGCAGGCCGTGCCCAGCCGGGTAGCCAGGAGACGGTCGGCGGCAGAGGGTGTGCCGCCCCGTTGCAGATGGCCGAGGATGGTGACCCTGGATTCCAGTCCCGTCATCTGCTCCAGTTGCTTCGATAGCAAAACGGTGTGATTGGCGTACTCGAGGTTGAGCTGTGCGAGATCTTCCTTGGCATCCTTCTTCTCCTTCTTGTTGGCGGCGTTGAGCTTGCGCTGCTCGGCCTCGTGTACCAAGCTGGCCTTGTCCGTGGGCAGTGCGCCTTCGGCCACGGCGACGATGGAAAAATTCTTGCCGCTGCGGGAGCGCTCGCGAATGGCGTCTGCGACCACCTCCAGGTCGTAGGGAATTTCCGGCAGCAGAATCACGTCGGCACCCCCGGCAATGCCGGCGCCCAGCGCCAGCCAGCCAGCGCGGTGACCCATGATTTCCACCACGATGATGCGGTGGTGGCTGTGCGCGGTACTGTGCAGCCTGTCGATGGCATCGGTGGCGATGCCCAGGGCTGTGTCAAAACCGAAAGTCACATCGGTGAGTCCCACATCGTTGTCGATGGTTTTTGGCAGGGTGATGATGTTCAACCCTTTCTCCATCAGTTTCAGGGCATTTTTCTGGGTGCCACCACCCCCGATACAGATCAGGGCATCCAGATGATTGGCATGGTAGTTTTCAACGATGACATCGGTCATGTCCTGGGTCTTGCCGCCGAACAGCATGCGGTGTGGCTTGTCCCGGCTGGTGCCGAGGATGGTGCCGCCGCGGGTCAGGATGCCCGACAGGAATTCACCATCCAGTCGGGTGAAGCGGTTGTCCACCAGTCCGCGAAAGCCATCGAGAAAGCCAATCATCTGCATGCCGTAATGGCCCTGTGCAGCTTTGCCTGCGCCGCGAATGGCGGCGTTCAGACCGGGACTGTCACCGCCGGCGGTCAAAATACCGATATGTTTCGTCATATTGCTTCCCCTTAGGAGCCTCTGATTAAGTCTGGGCGCAAGGTGCGAGTCCACGACTTAACTCAGAGGCTCCCTTATGATTTCAATGGTAATGCGTACTATGCCAGCAGTTGTCTCAAACGCAAAACGACACAGATCAAGGCAGCGGCGTTCATGTGCGGATTTCACCTGTGATAATCTGTAATGCAGGTGTCTTTTCAGAAAAAACCTTATATGCGAAATACGAGCTGCTGGGTTCTTGTGGTATTACTCCTGTCATGTGTTTCTCAGGCGCTGTTTGCCGGGGATGAAGCACCTTTGAAGGGGGGCGCCGATGGCATCAATGCTTCTCTGTTGCGATCCGAGCTGGCCAATGTTCAGACCAGGGAAGGCATGGCGGCAGATCAGATGGAAAAGATCTCCGCAGTTTATCAGGAAGCCCTGGACTGGCTTTCCGAGGCCGAAAAGTACAGCGGATCTGCCAAACAATTTATTGCCTCCCGCACCAGTGCGCCGCTCAAAGCGAAAAGTATTCAGGAAAGCCTGGACAATATCTTGAAAAAATCGCCTCCCGATGCCAGTCGGTTCAAAGGGAAATCACTGGAGGAACTGGAGCAGCTGCTGGAAACGGCAAAGGCGGCCCGAGCTGCCAAGGATGCCAGGGTAGCCGAGTTGGCGCATCTGGTGTCTCTGGAAGTCAACCGCCCGGATTCCGCACGTAGGAAACTGGTGGAATCCACCCAGCAGTTGGATGTGCTGCGAGACAATCTTTCCGCCCAGGAACTCCCGACGGATACGCTCGCCCTGGCGCAATACAGGCGTGACCAGGCTCATCTGCTGGCCCTCAAGAGTCAGGTTGCGATGCTGGAGCAGGAGATGCTTTCTCATCAGGCGCGGCTTACGTTGAGAAAGGTGCAACTGGAGCAGGCGGAGGCGGAAGCGAGAATTGCCGGTGAACAGGCAACATTTCTGGAAGACCTGGTCAATCAGCGCCGCAAGCAGGAGGTTGAGCAGGTCAGTCGGATTGAAGCTCAGAAGGAACAGGATATCACCGAGAAATATCCTGCGCTAAAGGGTATTGCCGCAGAAAATGCACGATTGGGTGAAGAACTCAAAAAGACCACGAAGGCGCTGGAAAAAGCCAGCCGGCGCGACAACGAGCTGCGGGAAG
>DTXR01000501.1 GCA_012962365.1 Chromatiaceae bacterium
ATCAAGTCCATCACCGACTTCGGTATCTTCATCGGTCTGGATGGCGGCATCGACGGTCTGGTACACCTGTCCGACATCACCTGGGACGAGCCGGGCGAAGACCTGATTCGTGACTACAAGAAGGGTCAGGAACTGGAAACTGTTGTTCTGTCTGTCGATCCCGAGCGTGAGCGCATCTCCCTCGGCATCAAACAGCTGGATCAGGATCCGTTCTCCACCTATCTGGCAACTCACGACAAAGGCAGTATCGTTACCGGTACTATCAAAGAAGTGGATGCCAAGGGCGCCACCGTTGAACTGGCAGAAGGTGTTGACGGTTACATTCGCGCTTCCGAGATTTCACGCGACCGGGTGGAAGATGCCCGTTCCGTACTCAAGGAAGGTGAGGAAATCGAAGCCAAGTTCACCGGCGTCGATCGCAAGAACCGTGCCCTGATGCTGTCTATCAAAGGTAAGGATTTCGACGAGGAAAAGGCAACCATCGAAAGCTACAAGTCGGGGGGTGCCTCAGCCGGATCGGCTTCTCTGGGCGACTTGCTGAAAGACCAGCTGTCTGCCAGCAAGGACGGCGGCGAGTAAATCTACACAAAGGGCGGTTTCGACCGTCCGTTTGGAGCAACGAGGTAACTGATGACAAAATCTGAACTGATCGAGGCGATTGCGCGGCAGCAGACCCATCTTGCACATCGGGATGTGGAACTGGCCGTGAAGTGCATACTGGAACAGATGAGTCAGTCGCTTGCCAGTGGAGAGCGCATCGAAGTGCGTGGTTTCGGCAGTTTTTCACTGCACTACCGTCCACCGCGGATGGGGCGCAATCCCAAAACAGGAGAGCCGGTCGCCCTGGCGGGGAAATATGTGCCCCATTTCAAACCGGGACGTGAACTGCGTGAAAGAGTGGACAAGCGTTATCAGGAATCGTTGAAATAATTCTAAGTAGATTGATAGAAAGATAAAAAAACCGGCAGATTGCCGGTTTTTTTATCTCCAGGGAAGGAGTGTATGCCGCGAGAGGCCATGGATGGACGGAGCGGCG
>DTXR01000502.1 GCA_012962365.1 Chromatiaceae bacterium
CTCGTCCAGGGAGGCCGACGGCAACATGCCGATGGAGCCGGTGAGCATGGCGGCACAGTCGGAGAGAATATCGCCGAACATATTGGTGGTCACCATGACATCGAACTGCTTGGGCGCGCGCACCAGCTGCATGGCGGCGTTGTCCACGTACATGTGACTCAGCTCCACGTCGCTGTAATCCTTTTCCATGACCCTTGTTGCCACTTCCCGCCACAGCTCGGTGCATTCCAGCACGTTGGCCTTGTCCACCGAGCAGACGCGGCTGTCCCGCTTGCGGGCAATATCACCGGCCACGCGCACGATGCGTTCGATTTCGCTTTCACGGTACACTAAGGTGTTGAAACCTTCCTTCTCGCCATCATCCAGCTCGCGCACACCCCGGGGCTGGCCAAAATAGATGCCACCGGTAAGTTCACGCACGATCATGATATCCAGGCCGGAAACCACCTCCGCCTTCAGGGTGGAGGCATCCGCCAGCTGAGGATAGAGGATGGCCGGACGCAGGTTGGCAAACAGGTTCAGACCGGCACGCAGCCCCAGTAGCCCTTTTTCAGGCCGCACGGAAATGTCCAGGCTCTCCCACTTGTAGCCACCCACAGCACCCAGCAGAATGGCATCCGCCTCTTTGGCAATATCCAGGGTGGCATCAGGCAAGGGACCGCCGGTGGCATCGATGGCTGCGCCCCCCACCAAGGCCTCATCCAGCTCGATGTCCAGGCCGTCGCCCGCCAGCTTATCCAGAACCTTGACCGCCTGGTTGACGATTTCCGGACCAATGCCATCGCCCGGCAGTATCAGAATCTTCTTGCTCATGTACTTTATCTCTATGAAAATTTAGGGATTGACGAATAACCAAGGGGCCTCGGTTTTGCGTCGTTCTTCGTAAGCGCGAATCTCGTCCACATGCTGCAATGTGAGCCCGATGTCATCCAACCCTTGCAGCAGGCAGTGCTTGCGGAAGCTGTCCACCTCGAACGGGATGCTACTGCCATCCCGCAGCAACAGTTGCTGGTTTTCCAGATCCACGGTGAGATCCAGGGGTTCTGCATTGCTGGATTTACTGAAGAGATCGTCGATTATTTCTTCTTTTAATTCAATTGGAAGAATTCCATTCTTAAAGCAATTATTGAAGAATATATCAGCAAAGCTGGGCGCGATGATGACCTTGAAGCCATAATCCAGTAAGGCCCAGGGCGCATGCTCCCGGGATGACCCGCAACCAAAATTCTTGCGTGCCAGCAAGATACTGGCACCGGCATAGCGCGGATCATTAAGTACGAAATCCGGGTTGGGCTGGCGGCTGGCAGGGTCCATACCCGGCTCGCCGTGATCCAGGTAGCGCCACTCATCGAACAGATTGGGGCCAAAGCCCGTGCGCTTAATGGATTTAAGAAACTGCTTGGGGATGATGGCATCAGTGTCCACGTTGGGACGGTCTAGCGGCATGA
>DTXR01000503.1 GCA_012962365.1 Chromatiaceae bacterium
GCTGCCTTGCCTGCAGACGTGAAAAGAGTGCGGGTGATCGAGGGCAGCCAGGTGAATTCGGGGGATCTGCTGGTGGAACTGGATGACCGGGATGCACGGCTCGACCTGGCGCAGCGGGAAGCTGATGTCGCCAAAGCTCAGGCGGCCATCGCCGTCCAGGAATCCCGCCACAAGGCTGATCTCGAAACACTGCCGAATGAACGCCGGTTGTACAATTTGGTGCAGGCGGAAGTGAAGCGGCTGGTCGATCTGAAAAAGAAGCAGGTCAGCTCCCAGTCGGCTCTGGACACGGCACGGCAGAATGCCGCAAGGCAATCCATCAGCATTTCCCGTATCGAGGAGAGCATTCGCACTCACGACAGCAAGATGCTGGAGTTGCAGGCCGCATTGGAGCGGGCCCAGGCCGCGCTGGCGAAATCCCGCCTGCAACTCGAACGCACCCGGGTCAAGGCGCCTTTCGCCGGCAGGGTAGTCAAGGTGCTGGTGGCGCAGGGGCACCGGGTAAGTGTCGGCACCCGCCTGCTGGAAATGTTCGAGAACACCAGCCTCATGTTCCGCGCCATGTTGCCATCCATCTATGTTCCCCAAGTGCGAAAGGCGCTTGCGGAAGGCAAGCCACTGTCGGTGGCAGGCAAGGTGGATGGCAACGAAGTAACAGGGCACCTGATCTCGCTGGGTGCTGAAGTGCGCCAGGGCAGCGGCGGCGTGGAAGCACTGTTCCTCATCGACTCGGGTTGGGGCTGGCTGCAGAAGGGACGTGTCATGCAGTTGCGTCTGACTTTGCCGAATCAGTCGAATGTCATACCCGTACCTTTCGAGGCGTTGTATGGTTCCGACAAGGTCTATGTCATCGATGATGAGCAGCGCCTTCGTCCCGTGATAGTCGAACGCGTAGGTGAAACCTGGCTGAATGGCAAGAATCAGGTATTGATTCGTTCCCCTGAACTGAAAGCGCATCAGCAGTTGCTGATCACCCAGTTGCCCAATGCTGTGGAAAGCTTGTTGGTTGAGGTCGTCCCGGGTGACTGAAGGCTTTCATCACAAGGATGACATCGTGGGTATCTTTGCCCGGCACCCGGTTGCTGCCAATCTGGTGATGATCATCATGCTCCTGTCGGGAGCGCTGGCCCTGTCATCCCTGAATACCCAGTTCTTTCCTACCTTCGATATTCAGGTGGTTACGGTTCGGGTCGTGTGGCCGGGTGCCACGGCGGAAGATGTGGAGAAATCCATCACCATTCCTCTGGAGCAGGAACTGCGCTCCGTGGAAGGGCTGGAGAAGATCACGTCCACTTCGGCCCAGGGTGTTGGGGTGGTGATCCTGGAGTTCCCCGAAGGCACCGACATGGGGGACGCAACGGACCGGGTGGATGCCCGGGTCAAGGCCGTGCGCAATCTGCCCCAGGACGCACGCACCCCCCAGGTCAGCCACGTGATCAACTTCGAGCCCGTAGCCCGCCTGCTCATTCACGGGCCTTCGGATCTGCGCGAACTCCGTGCGCTGGCCTACCGTTTTGAGGAAGAGTTGTTGCAACGCGGGGTGGCCAAGGTGGACATCAACGGCCTGCCCGAAGAAGAGATCGCCGTACAACTATCCCAGCGCCAGCTGCAGGCGTTGAACATGTCGCTGGGCGATGTGGGACGCCGCATCAATGAACTTTCCCGAGATTTGCCCGCAGGGCAGATCGGCAAAAGGGATGTGGCGCGGGAGCTGCGAACCCTCAGTCAGCAGCGGGACACGAAAGGGTTCGAAGAACTGCCTCTGGTCGCCAACCTCAAAGGCGATTATGTGCGTCTGGGTGACGTGGCTACGGTTGAGCGCCGTGCCAAATCCAATCAGATTTCCATCACCTATCAGGGAAAGCCGGCGGTGGAGTTGCGCGCCCAGCGTGCCACCACGGGGGATACCCTGAAATCCGCCAGAATACTGCAGGAATGGCTGGAAGAGACCCGGGCGCAACTCCCCAAAGGCGTGGAAGTCACCGTCTACGATGAAAGCTGGCTGCTGATTCGTGACCGCATCAATTTGTTGCTGAAGAATGGTCTGGGCGGTCTGGTGCTGGTGGTGGTTATCCTATTCCTGTTTCTCAATGCCAGGGTGGCAGGCTGGGTGACTCTGGGTATTCCCGTGTCCTTCATGGCGACGCTGGCACTGGTATGGCTGGCTGGCGGCAGCATCAACATGATTTCTCTGTTTGCCCTGATCATGGCGCTGGGTATCATTGTGGATGATGCCATCGTAGTCGGTGAGGATGCGCTGGCGCACTACCAGAAAGGAGAGAACTCCCTGGAAGCGGCAGAGGGTGGAGCCCGGCGTATGCTCGCGCCGGTACTGTCATCGTCTCTGACGACCATTGCTGCTTTCATCCCACTGATGATGGTGTCCGGCATCATAGGCAGCATATTGTTCGATATCCCCTTCGTTGTGATCTGTGTTATCGCTGCTTCGTTGATTGAAAGTTTTCTGGTGCTGCCCGGGCATTTGCGCCACAGCTTTCACAAGGCCCACCACAAGGAACCGAGCAAGGTGCGAAAGCGTCTCGATGCGGGTTTTGAGCGTTTTCGTGATTATCGTTTCCGTCCTCTGGTGAAAGCTGCGGTATCCCGGCCAGGCGTGACCATCGCAACGGCATTGGCCGCGCTGATCATGGCCCTGGGCTTGCTTGCAGGCGGGCGTCTTGGTTTTACCTTTTTCCCGACGGTCGAGGGCAACGTGATTCATGCCAGCGCCAGTTTCGTGTCCGGCACGCCTCCCGAGCGGGTGGATGCCTTCATCGGCAAAGTTGAGCAGGCTCTGTACGAAGCGGAAGATGCGCTGGGTGGTGGGCTGGTACGCATGGCCAAGGTGTCTCATGGCATGGGAATTTTTTCCAATGCCCAGTCCGGCAGGGCGGGGGAGCAGTTCGCCACCATTACTGCCGAGCTGGTGTCTTCGGATGAGCGCACGGTGCGCAACGAGGCCTTCCTTGATGAATGGCGCAAGTACTTCAAGGATGCCCCAGGACTGGAAAAAATGACCCTGACCTCCAGAAAGGGTGGTGGGCCGCCAGGACGGGATCTGGAGATCAAGCTCACTGGCCCGGATATCCATAAACTCAAGGAAGCGGCCCTCGCCATTACTACGGTACTGGAAGGCATGGATGGCGTGACAGGCATCGAAGACGACATGCCCTACGGTCATCAGCAGTTGATCTACACACTGACGCCCATGGGTCGGGCACAGGGGCTGACGGAAGTGGAAGTGGCGCGTCAGCTGGGCGATGCCCTCAGTGGTAATCTAAGCCAGATATTCATCGACGGCCGGGATGAACTGGAAGTGCGGGTGATGCTGCCCGATGAACAGCGCTATCACCTGTCTTCACTGGATTCCCTGAATCTGCGCCTGCCTGGGGGTGGCCAAATGCCCCTGACCAGCGCCCTGGAACTCAGTGAGCGCCAGGGGTTCGAGATCCTGCGCCACTACGGCGGTCAGCTTTCGGCCACGGTGTTTGCCGATGTGGACACCACCAGAAACAACGCCAATGCTATCCGCGCCCAGCTGAAAGAAGACCTGTTTTCCGAGGTGTACCAGAAGTGGGGGGTGCATATGAGTTATACCGGCAAGGCGGAAGACCAGAAGGAGACCCTGGCGGATATGAAGAAAGGCGCGCTGTTTGCCCTAGCGATGATCTATATCGTCCTGTCCTGGGTGTTCGGTTCCTATGGCTGGCCCCTGGTGGTGATGAGCATTATTCCTTTCGGTATCGTTGGCGCTATTGTCGGTCACTGGGTGATGGGTATCGAACTGACGATCCTGTCCATGTTCGGCATTTTCGGTTTGTCCGGCATCGTCGTGAACGACTCCATCATTCTGGTGGTGTTCTACAAGCAGTTGCGGGAACAGGGCTTGGAAGTGGACAAGGCCATTGTCGAGGCGGCCTGTCAGCGTTTGCGGGCCGTGCTGCTGACTTCACTAACCACCATTGCCGGCCTGACGCCACTGCTGTTCGAAACCTCCCTGCAGGCACAATTCCTCATTCCCATGGCAGTGTCCATTTCTTTCGGACTGGCCTTTGCCACCTTCCTGGTACTGCTGTTGGTGCCCGCGTTACTGGCCCTGCATGAAGGTTTTGCCGAACGTCGCAAACAGCGCCAGGGAGAATGGGCTGTCAGACCGGGATGACGGATGCCGTTCCGTGAAGCGGCGGGATCGACGCGTTGTGTTCAGAGGGTCTTTCTGATTTTTTCGAAACCTTCCTTCAGCTCTTCCGCTGTGAGTTTCAAGGCGGCTTTCAGGTCTTCACCGGAGTTGGCCTTGATGCCGAGTTCGGCGGCGATGGCCAGTTCTTTAGCTGTATCGCCGGCGGCATCCGCGATTTCTTTCGTTTTCTGTTTGAACTTGTTGAGACGAGGTTCCAGTTTTTCGAACTCTTCTTTGGCTTCAGTCGCTCCCAGATGGATCTGCAGCGCCAGTTCGTCACGCAGGGTCTGCGCATCGGCGAGTATTTCTTCGATGATTTTCATGTGTCGTACTCCTTGTAGGCAATGGCAAGCTATCTGTCAGCTATGACACGGTATTTCAGAATATGTTTCAGGCCTTGAGGTCTTCAGACAAAAAGGGCTTGATGGTTTTCAGAATTTCCTTGTGAATCTTCACGTTTCCGGCAACCAGGTTGCCCGTCTTGAAATGGGTATCGCCGCCACGCAGATCGGTGACCACGCCGCCGGCTTCCTTAACCAGCAGGGCACCGCCGGCAAAATCCCACTGAGCCAGCCCCAGTTCCCAGAAACCATCGATGCGACCGGCTGCCAGCCAGGCAAAATCCAGTGCGGCCGAGCCGGGGCGGCGTACACCCGCTGCATCTCTGATCAGTGCCTTCATCATGCCGAAATAGGCGTCCACATGACGCTGGTCGCGATAGGGTATGCCGGTGCCCAGCAGGGCGCCGTGCAGATCTTTCTGATTGCTGATACGGATGCGGTGATCGTTGAGATAGGCGCCGCCACCTTTGTGGGCGCTGAAGGTTTCATCCCGCAATGGGTCGTAAACCACAGCGGCTTCCAGTTCACCCCGATACTGTAGGGCAATGGAGATGGAAAACTGCGGAAAGCCGTGCAGGTAGTTGGTAGTGCCATCCAGGGGGTCGATGATCCACAGGTAATCGTTGCCTGCATGGCTGCCGCTTTCTTCTGCGAGGATGGCGTGATCGGGGTAGGCTTTCCTGATGGCATTAATGATGATCTGCTCGGAAGCACGATCCACCTCGGTGACAAAGTCATTGGCCTGCTTTTCCTGTACCGCCACCTTCTCCATGTGATTGAAATAATTGAGTAGCAGCTTGCCTGCATCGCGGGCTGCGCGGGCGGCAATGGTGGTCATGGGGTTCATAGTGGTTGAGGATAGTCCGAGCCTTGAATTTGATTAGACATTATACTCTACCGCTATGGAAAACATACGCATTGTATTGGTGGAAACTTCCCACGGCGGTAACATCGGCGCGGTTGCCCGGGCCATGAAGAATATGTGTCTGAACGAGCTTGCGCTGGTTGCACCCAGGCAGTTTCCGACCGAGGAGTGCATGGCCAGGGCGTCGGGTGCAGACGATATTCTGCAGGAAGCCAGTGTTCATCAGAACCTGGATGAAGCGCTGGTCGATTGTTCTCTGGTGATCGGGGCCAGCGCCCGCCTGCGTTCGGTGAGCTGGCCACAACTTGACCCGAGGGAATGCGCCGAATTGGTGCTGCAGCGTACCGTTTCAGGCCAGGTGGCGCTGGTTTTCGGGCGTGAGCGTACCGGGCTTAGCAATGCCGAGCTGGAGCGTTGCAACTACCTGGTCAACATCCCTGCCAATCCGGATTATTCATCCCTGAATCTCGGGATGGCCGTGCAGGTGGTCAGCTATGAGCTGATGATGGCGTCGCAACACGGATCTAGAACTGCTCCCGATACCAGGGAATTGGCCGGCGCCGGTGATATGCAGGGTCTGTTCAATCATCTGGAGCAGGCGTTGGAAGACATCGGTTTTCTCGATCCACGCAAATCGGACAAACTCATGCGGCGTTTGAAACGCCTGTTCTATCGCGCCGAGCCCGATATGGATGAAATAAAGATCCTGCGCGGCATTCTCAGCGCTGCTCAGGGCAGAAAATCGGCCCGACGGGAATAATTGTTCAGCTGGCCTTTCTTCCAGGCAGAAACCATCGGGATATTCATCCTGTCATTTCCCAACCAGTA
>DTXR01000504.1 GCA_012962365.1 Chromatiaceae bacterium
CCGGATATTTCACCAGGCCGCTCCATATACCGATGTTTTTTCTTTTTAATCAATATGTTAACCACACAATGCCGCCAAGACGTCCGACAATGGCGCCTTTCGGTGCTCTGTCGTTCAGCATGCTGGCCACTTTGGCCATCACTTGGTCACCGGTTGCATGGCCGTACGGTCGTTTATGGCCTTGAAATCATCGATGTCGATCATGGCAGATTCCAACTGCTGACTGCCCAGCTGGTGCAGCTTCTGCCCCAGTTCAAAAAAACGCCTGCGATTGTAAATGCCGCTGAGCTCATCATAAAAAGTTGTTCCAAATGCCTGACCAACCCCAGCATCCTGATCTGTGTTTTTACCCGGGCCAGCAGCTCCGCTTTAAGAAAAGGCTTGGTCAGATAATCCACGCCACCGATGTCGAAGGCTTTCTGTATGGAAGCCTCATCGTCTCTGGCAGTGACAAAAATAATGGGGATGTCCTTGTGCTGAGGATGCTGCTGTATTTGTTCCACCACCTGAAAGCCGTCCATATCCTGTTTGGCTTCCTTGAGCTCGATATTCTGATCCAGAAGAATTCACCTTGCGGTTTTTTTTGCAGGAACGAATCAGCACAATCTTGTTTTGATACAGTCTAAACCTGGTTCAATTTGGTTACAAGCCGCGTGAATCCAGCGGGAAGCGATGGCTTTTTCACAGTATAATGAGGGCTTTATCGCCTTCAGTAATTTATAATGAACAATAAACCGGATGTTTCCACCTTCCAGGGCCTGATCTTCGCCCTGCAACAGTACTGGGCTGACCAGGGTTGCGTGATCCTGCAACCCTACGACATGGAAATGGGGGCGGGTACTTTTCATACGGCCACCTTCCTGCGATCCATCGGTCCGGAACCCTGGAATGCCGCCTATGTGCAACCCTCCCGGCGGCCTACGGATGGCCGCTACGGCGAGAATCCCAACCGGCTGCAGCACTACTACCAGTTTCAGGTAGCTCTCAAGCCTTCTCCAAAAAACATCCAGGATCTTTATCTGGGTTCCCTCGAAATGCTGGGCATCGATTTGCATGTTCATGACGTGCGTTTCGTAGAAGACAACTGGGAATCGCCCACGCTGGGCGCCTGGGGTCTGGGATGGGAAGTCTGGCTCAATGGTATGGAGGTCACTCAGTTCACCTACTTCCAGCAGGTGGGCGGACTCGACTGCCGGCCGGTAACCGGCGAGATCACCTACGGGATTGAACGTATCGCCATGTACATCCAGGGAGTGGAAAGCATTTACGACCTGGTATGGACTCACGGCCCGGAAGGCCCCGTCACCTATGGCGATGTTTTTCATCAGAACGAGGTGGAACAATCCGCTTACAATTTCGAGCATGCTGACGTGGATTTCCTGTTCCAGCTCTTCGACCAGTGCGAGAAGGACAGCAACAAGCTCATCCGACTGGGGCTGCCCCTGCCCGCCTATGAACAGGTGCTCAAGGCATCTCACGCCTTCAACCTGCTGGACGCCCGCCATGCCATATCCGTCACCGAACGCCAGCGCTATATATTGCGGGTACGTTCTCTGGCCAGGGCCGTGGCACAGGCTTACTACGACGCCCGGGAAAATCTCGGCTTCCCCATGCTGAAAGAAGGAGCATCCTCATGAGCGCCCAGGATCTGATCTTCGAACTGGGGACGGAAGAGCTTCCCCCCGTGGCTCTGAAGAAACTCTCTACTGCCCTGGAATCAGAATTCATCAGCGGACTGAAGAACGCCGGACTGGAACATGGCCGGGTGATATCCTATGCCGCGCCCCGACGGCTGGCCCTGCTGGTGGAAGGTCTGGCTACCCGCCAGCCGGATCGGAGCATGGAAAGACGCGGCCCGGCAGTGCAGGCCGCCTTCGATGCCGATGGCAAACCGACCAAGGCCGCCGAAGGTTTCGCCCGCTCCTGCGGCACCACGGTGGATCAGCTGGGCCGCATGAAGACAGACAAGGGCGAATGGCTGGTGTACCAAGTGGAAGAAAAAGGCCGACCGGCCGCCGAATTGCTACCGGATATCGCCAATACCGCCCTCAACCGCCTGCCCATTCCCAAGCGCATGCGCTGGGGCAGCTCAGAGGCCCAGTTTGTGCGTCCGGTGCACTGGCTGCTGTTCCGCCACGGCGACGGGATCGTGCCTTGCACCCTGCTGGACGCCGAAGCAGGTTCCGTGACCTACGGCCACCGCTTCCATCATCCGCACGCCATCGAGATTCGAACCCCTGCCGACTACGCCGGTAAGCTTGAGTCCGAGGGAAAAGTGATTGCTCACTTCGCTACCCGGCTAGAGAACATCCGGTCCCAGGTGAAAAAAGCGGCGGAAACCCTAGGAGGCCAGGCTGACATGGACGATGCTCTGCTGGACGAGGTCACTGCCCTGAACGAGTGGCCCATTGCTATTACGGGCAGCTTCGAGGAGAAGTATCTGGAGGTGCCTCCAGAAGCGCTGATTCTCACAATGAAAAAGAATCAGAAATACTTCCCTCTGTTCGATGGAGACGGCAAGTTGACGAACCATTTCATCACCATTGCCAACATCGACAGCCCGAAGCCCGAAATCATCGCGGGGGGCAACGAGCGGGTCATCCGCCCCCGTCTGGCGGACGCGATGTTCTTCTGGGAACAGGACGGGAAGCAGAAGCTTGAAAACCATGTTGATTCCCTGAAGACCGTGGTTTTTCAGAAGGATTTGGGCAGCATGTACGACAAATCCGTTCGCGTAGCCGAACTGGCCCAGTGGATAGCGCAGCAAACCGGGGGTGACAGGGAGCTGGCCAAACGGGCAGGCATGCTCAGCCGTTGCGACCTGATGACCCATATGGTCGGAGAGTTTGCCGATATGCAGGGCATCATGGGGCGCTACCAGGCCTTGCGCGATGGCGAGCCGGCAGAGGTAGCCCGGGCCATGGAGGAATTTTATCTCCCGCGCTATTCAGGCGACCGGCTGCCAGAGACATCCACCGGCATCTCCCTGGCGCTGGCTGAAAAGATCGATACACTGTGCGGCATTTTTGGTATTGGTATGAAGCCCACTGGGGATAAGGATCCCTTCGCCCTGCGCCGGGCTGCCCTGGGTGCTTTACGGATAGTACGTGAGCACTCACTGACCATAAACCTACGAGAATTACTGGATACGGCCACCGCCGCCCTGCAGGACCGTATCAAAAATGCTGCTACAGGCGACGACGTCTACAGCTTCCTCATGGAACGCCTTAAAGTGCTGCTGACAGACGAGGGAGTTTCCAGCCAGCTTTTCGAATCGGTGGTGGCGGTAAAACCTCAAACCCTGCCTGACCTGGAAGCCCGCATCCAGGCGGTAAAGGCTTTTCTAGACCTACCGGAAGCCGAGGCCCTCGCTGCTGCCAACAAC
>DTXR01000505.1 GCA_012962365.1 Chromatiaceae bacterium
TAGTTCGCGCTTCGATACTACTGCTATCCGAGTGTGCGAGGGCAGTCTCAGGGCCAGACTGAGGCCGGCTGCACCGCTGCCGATAATTAAAACATCGTAATCCGTTTTTTTTGACATAATAGGGGCTGTTGATTTTCCAGGTTTTGGCGCCGGGACCAGACCAATTAAGTATTCATGAAACAGAACTTTATAACAATAAGAATGTCACATTGGCATAAGATACAAAAGCCATTGATGCATGGCTCGAGAAGTGAGCCATGACTTCAAGTGCCGAAGCTGACCTGATATTAGTGGAAAAGGTCAAGAAAGGTGATAAAAAGGCTTTTGATCTGCTGGTTCTGAAATACCAGCAGAAGGTGGCAAACATCATCTCGCGCTATATTCATGACAGTAGTGAGGTATTTGATGTCAGCCAGGAAGCCTTTATCAAGGCTTACCGGGCATTGCCCAAGTTTCGTGGTGACAGTGCCTTTTATACCTGGTTGTACCGTATTGCTATCAATACCGCCAAGAATCATCTTGCGGCCAAGGGACGCAGACCTCCGGCGGATGATGTGGAGGCCATAACCGCAGAGCAAATGGATTCCGGTGCGAGGTTGAAGGAGTTCGACACCCCCGAGCATTTGCTTCTGCAGGATGAAATCGCCAGAACCATTCGGGATGCACTGAATGATTTGCCGGACGATTTGCGTACAGCTATCAGCTTGCGAGAGCTTGAAGGACTTAGCTATGATGAGATTGCCCAGGCAATGGATTGCCCCATAGGCACGGTTCGGTCACGTATTTTTCGCGCCCGGGATGCCATTGAAAAGAAACTGCGACCTTTATTGAATTGAACGAGAATGCACATGTCTGAAAACGGAAATCACAAAGATCAGGACTGGCTGTTTGCTGTTATTGATAACGAACTTAGCGAGGCGGAGATGCTGAACCTCAGTCATCGGATCGGTAGTGATCAGGAACTCAGGGATACCTTGATACGATATCAGCTGATTAGCGATAGCATGCGTGGCGAGGAGATCAATCTTGCCTCCATGAATCTGGTCAGCTCCGTGAGCCGCCGCCTTGATTCGGAACCTACGGTTCTGGCCCCGGCCAAATCCCGTAAGCACATGCCAAGATGGGTGCAACCGGCTGCGGGTGCGGCACTTGCTGCATCGGTTGCGGCTGTGGGCATACTTTTCGGGCCCCAGTTCATCAACGGCCCCCAGCATCAGGCGCCGGCAAACAGCGGACTTCAGGTCGTGGCGCAACCCGTGGGCAAGGTGACGCCTGCGCCTACACGGGTTGTCAAGCAGGAAAATCACTGGAAAACGATCGAAGACAAGACGCGCACCCGCCTGACCGATTACCTGGAACAGCATAGCCAGTACGCTTCCGCTCCGGGTGGTGTTCAGGGTGTAATGCCTTACACCTCTTTTGTCAGCTATGGCAAAGCGCAGAAGTAAGTTGGTCAGAATGGGACTTCTGACGCTATTGTTCTGCCTGTCTGTCACGGGAATTGCAGCGGAAAACAATGGCCGAACCACCGAGGCGGTGCAATGGCTGGAAAGAATGAACCAGGCCGTGGCCAGCATGGATTACGAAGGCCATTTCGTTTACCAGTGTGGTAAATCTATGGAAGCCATGCATCTTCGCCATCAGATCGGCATGGATGGCCCCCAGGAGTCTCTTTTGTCATTGACGGGTGTGCCCAGAGAAGTGGTGCGGGACAGCGAATCCATTACCATCATCACCAACAGAAATGGCAAGCTGCATATTACCCAGCAGCCGGCGGCGGGAAAGCTTTCTCCTCTCAAATCCGTTCAACCTGAAAAGCTGCAGCAGAATTACGGGATCACAATGGGTGGCAGCGTACGCATTGCCGGGCGCCCCGGCGTGGTCATCAAGCTGATGCCCAATGACAGCCTGCGCTACGGTTACCGCCTCACCCTGGACAAGTTGAGTGCATTGCCTCTTGACGTGACTGTCGTGGACAGCGAAGAAAACCTTCAGTCACGCATCATGTTTACTGATATCAAGATTACCGATATCGATCTGGCATCGTTGCAGAACGCGGTTGATGAACCAACAACAGCAAAACCTGTCCTGCTTGCAAACATGGAGGTGGGTATGGGAAATGCTGAAATAACCCGAAAGCCGGCTCTGTCTCCGGTTCAGCCCGATGAAACCGCATGGAATTTCCACGCTTTGCCATCCGGGTTTGATCTGATCAGCCACCAGAAATCAGCGCAGACCGGCCTCGAGCATTTCGTCTTCTCGGATGGTTTGGCGACGGTTTCCGTCTACCTGGAACCCCTGGAGAGTGAAAAAGCCTTCGAGGGTTACACCAATCTCGGATCGGTACGCGTGCTGGGGCGCCGCATGAACAACTATCAGCTGACTATCGTTGGCGAGGTGCCGGAGAAAACGCTCAAACTGGTTGCTGCAAGTATTCAGTACCACGAATCCTAAGGGGATCTCTGATTAAAGTCGTGAACTCGTATCTTGCGCCCAGAATGTCCGGCTTCTTCGTTGCAAATCTTCGCAATAGCTTGCTATTACGTGCGA
>DTXR01000506.1 GCA_012962365.1 Chromatiaceae bacterium
AGTCGCCAGCATGTGCAGATTTTCCGGATCGACAATACGGAAGCTACTGCCAGGTAGCGGCATTCCCACAGTGCCCGGTTTGTTGCCGATCTGCACTTTCCAGGAATTCGGGTCGAGGCGATCCGGCAAGTTCACACTCGCCACTGGCGTGGTTTCTGTCGAACCGTAACCTTCATAAATCTCCTTGTCAAATTTTGCCTTGAAGGCATCTCGTACCTCAGGGTTCAGGCGTTCGGCGCCAGCCACCACCACACGCAGGGATGCCAGCATCAAGGGATGCACCCGGCGATTGGCTGTGAACAGACGCAAGAAAGTGGAGGTGGCGCAGAGTATGGTGGCACTGTATTTTGAAATACCTTTGGCAATACCGGGTGTGTCGGTCGGATCGGGGTGGCAGACGGCAGGTATGCCTTCGACCAGTGGCATCAGACCGGTGACAGTCAGGCCAAAGGCGTGAAACAGCGGCAGCGTAGCCATGATGGTGTCATCGGCACGGGTATCCAGCACATCTGATACCTGGCGGTCATTGGCCATGATATTGCGCTGGCTCAATACCACACCCTTAGGCTCGCCTTCGCTGCCACTGGAAAACAGGATGGCGGCAGGCGCTTCGATAGGTACACGTTTGCCATAACAGACATACAGCAGGTTCGCCGGCAATACAGAGGCGCAAAGCAGCAGCCAGAACTTTCTGGTTGAGCTGATTTCTTTTGCAAAATCCTCCAGATAATAGACATCCACATGGGTAAACAGGGCTGCATATCCATTCCGCGTCCTATCAGTTTCCTGATGAACTGCCGTGATGTATAGATGCTTTCGATTTCCGCCTTGTTCAGACTGCTTTGCAGTGCTTCCATGCTGGCGGTGTAGTTCAGGTTCACCACAGTTTTTCCCAGCAGCAGCGTGGCCATATTGGTCATCAGACCCGCGGTGCTGGTGGGCAGCAGCAATCCCAGGTTCTGTTCGGGGCTGCGCTTTTTCATGAGCCGGGCAAAGGCAAAGACACCCGCCATAAAACGCCGGGAAGAAAGCATCTGGCTACCTCTTGCTTCAGCCACCGCAGCGCTTCCAGCGTTTTTCTTGCGGTTTTCAGCCAGGCCAGCGCCAGAGGATCGAGGCTCCGGGTGTGTTGTTCCCAGGCGTCGATAGAGAGTTCGAACACGCGGTCTTTGACCTCGACTGCCGTGGCATGTATGGGCATGGGTTTGCCGAAAGCCACGATGGTGACGGCCTGTACGGCAGCATTGGCCTGGGCCAGCAGCGTCTTGCCCACCAGTTCTTTGATGTAGCCGTACTTGGCTGGTGAATAGAATGTGCTCTGCACGGCCAGCAGAAATGTCAGCATGAAAGGCAGTTTGAACCAGCCCAGATAATAAGAAAGTGTGATCAACAGCGTCAGTCCCACGGCCGCTGCGGCACTGGCCTGCATGACCCTGGGTTTACGGAACTTGTCTGCGAGAAAGCCGGAGGGGCTGACCAGCAGCACGAAAGGCAGCAGTATCAGGGCGTTTACTATGGCAGAGAGGATGATTTGCGTCTGCCCATCATAGGCTTTGAACAGGGTATTCTGGATCAGGATCTTGTGCCCCAGATCCACGAATGCATTGAGAAAGATAATGAGAATGAAGGGAATGAATCCCCTCAATTTGATCAGCCCGTCCATTGTTGATCCTGCATTTGTCTATGATAGGGGGCAGGTTAGCCCAGTGGAATCGAATGCGCTACCATGACAGAAAAACTTCCCCGGGAATGCACGTTTTTTTGGGAAGCGCTGATTAACTCCATTTTCGTCATCCCGGCGAATGCCGGGATCCAGTAGAATCAACCACATAGATTCCGGCCGTCGCCGGAATGACCAATTAATCAGGGTTTCCTAA
>DTXR01000507.1 GCA_012962365.1 Chromatiaceae bacterium
CCTCTCCGGGAAAATTCCGGATCCTGGTGAAATATCCGGGCTAGGGCTACCACTTCATACAGCGATTCACAGCCTGATGCAGACACCACTCGCAAGTTGTCGAATCCATCGCCCCACTCACTATTGGGGTCAGTTGATTCTCTTCCGTGGGAAATAGAGGGGTTTCCCCCCTCGGTTCGCCTTCTATGTCGAGATTGGGAATGGTGATTTGGCAGCGCACCGGCCCGTCCGCCTATTGAAACGATCTGGAGGAGGCGACCGAAATCCTGCCGCTGGCTGGCTATTGCTCCCAAATGACTGGAATCCAGGCTTCTGCAAACGGTAACAGGCACAAATACCTCATTCGAACAAACTGATCGTCAGGGCTGGCTACCTTGCAGAAAGACTGGGTCGCTGGCATTAACCGGTACCTATAATGATAATAGTTCTCATTTCGATTTGCAAGCTTTTTTCCTAACCGGGCAGCCCATCTACTCTGGGTCGCAGAAGCCATGGAACGAAGCGCCACAGATAGATGATGAAGGGCGCAGCCCAGATGGCGGCCGAAGCGGTATAGAGCCAGAGGGCATGCTGAGGAAACCAGATAATTGCGACTCTGAGCGAAGTTGCCACCAGCAGCAGCACGATGCAGAGTGCAATCCACCCGTCAGGACGTAACGGACGACCGGTATGAACCGTGGCCACGATCACCATCACCATCAGGAAAGAAAGGCCGAGGACGCCGGCGGTGAGCAGGTGGCGGAAATGGTTGATGCCATACACCTCCGGCAGCAGATGGTCGATGCCCAGGGCGCCATACCCTAACGCCATCACCACCAGAATGAGGAACAGGGAAAATACCCAAGGCTCGAAAACGATCGTCTCCTCTTCGAGGAAGAAGTCGTTGAGGGCGTTGAGAACCGCCGCGGCAGCGGCCAGCCCCAGCCAGCCGAGCACCGGATTGGACGGCGCCAGGTATTCGGCGACGGTGTAGAGCGACACGCAGAGTATGGCGACGTTGTACCGGGGTGGCCGCGCCAAAAACAGAGCATCGATGCGCTTCTCCTCCAGCCATTCATTGACCACACCGGTGTTGACCCGCCGCAGCACCAGCAACTCCAGCACCATGAGACCGCCGAGCGCAACCTTCAGCACCGCCATCGGATCGGCTTCCGTCCAGCCGCCCAGAGCAAGGAAAAACCACACCTCTATCAGCACCAGAATCACCAGAATCACCGCCAGCCCGGAGTGCCGCCGTAACGGGTCGCTCAGGATCGGGCGGGCCACCAGCAGCAGCACCCAGAGCAAAAAAGAGACATTGACCAGCGCCGCTGGAAGCACACCCACCGGATCGACCAACCAGAACAGCACCCGCCCCAGCAGCCACCACAGCACCAGCAGCGCCAACTGGCGGCCAATTACCGGCCGCACCCCCGGATAGAATTCCGGTACTGCGGTAAGGATGAAACCGGCGATGCCGGCGCTGGCCATGCCGTAAACCATTTCGTACACATGCCAAAGCAAGGGATTGCCGGGAAACGGCAGAGGCAGCAGGCCGCTCCACAGCAACCCCCACAGCAGCATCGACATCGCCATGTAGGCGGGCAGCAGAATAAAGAACGGGCGAAACCCGTAGGCCAGTATTGGTGCGACCTCCACCGGCGGATAGGCGCCGGCATGGACAGTGGCCATCCGATGTTCCTGATCACTCATATCAGCCACGCGCCTCCAGTGTCAGCTCGAAGGTTTCCATGATGCGCGGGTGCTGCAGCAGACGCGCCGTCTCCTCATAAACG
>DTXR01000508.1 GCA_012962365.1 Chromatiaceae bacterium
ACCAGGCAAAGCGATGCCCTGTCTGCCTTGCCCGTGACCGCCCTCAAGGGCGTGGGGCCGAAGAGTGCCGAGCGTCTTGCCCGCCTCGGCATCCATCGGGTACAGGACATTCTGTTCCATCTGCCCCTGCGCTATCAGGATCGTACCCGGGTGACCCCCATGCAGTATCTGCGTCCTGGCGATGAAGTCGTGGTGGAAGGAGAGGTGGAGCACGTCGAGATCCGCTTTGGCCGCCGCCGCTCCCTGCTGGTGCATCTGACCGATGGCGGCAGCCGTGTCATCCTGCGTTTCTTTCATTTCAGCGCGGCGCAGAAAAACAACCTGAAACCGGGGCTGGGCTTGCGCTGTTTCGGCGAAGTGCGTAACGGCCCCGCCTGTTTCGAATTGATACACCCTGAATACCGGGTGGTGGACGAACAGGCCGTAGAAGCGGTGGAAGACAGCCTGACCCCGGTCTATCCCACCACCGAAGGCATGCACCAGATCAGTTGGCGGGATCTGACCGGCAAGGCGCTGGACTTGTTGCGCGGCAGTGAGCATGGCCTGCAGGAATGGCTGCCCGCCGACTTGCTGCGGGACTATGGGCTGATGGAGCTCACGGCGGCGATTCACTATCTGCACCGGCCGCCGCCGGATGCGCAGCAGCAATTGCTGCTCGATGGCGTGCATCCGGCGCAGCAGCGCCTGGCCTTTGAGGAACTGGTGGCGCACCAGTTGAGCCTGCGCCAGGCGCGGCAGTATCAGCGCCGCAAGCAGGCGCCGCGCTTGTCGGCTGCGGGCGAGCTGCGCCGGCGCCTGCTGCAGGCGTTGCCGTTTGTGCTGACTTCGGCCCAGCAGCGCGTACTGGACGAGATCGCCTCGGACCTGCGGCAGACAACGCCCATGCTGCGGCTGGTGCAGGGAGACGTGGGTTCAGGCAAGACCATCGTCGCGGCCCTGGCCGCCTTGCAGGCCATCGAAGCCGGCTTCCAGGTGGCCTTGATGGCGCCAACGGAGTTGCTGGCGGAACAGCACATGAAAAGCTTTGCGCAGTGGTTGCAGCCACTGGGGATCGAAGTGGGCTGGCTGTCCGGACGCATCAAGGGCAAGGCCAGGCAAGCCGTGCTGCAGCAATTGCTCGAGGGCCGCCTGTCCCTGCTGGTGGGAACCCAGGCCCTGTTTCAGGATGACGTCGTCTATCACTCCCTGGGACTGGTGATCGTGGATGAGCAACACCGCTTTGGCGTACATCAGCGCCTGGCCTTGCGCGAGAAAGGCAGCCGTGGCCAGTGCAGACCCCATCAGTTGATCATGACAGCGACCCCCATTCCCCGCAGCCTGGCCATGACCGCCTATGCCGATCTGGATCTGTCTGTCATCGATGAACTGCCTCCGGGCAGAACGCCGGTCAGCACGGTGGTGGTTTCCGATCAGCGCCGGGAAGAAATCATCGCACGGGTAGCCGCCGCCTGTGCCAACGGCCGCCAGGCCTACTGGGTATGCACGCTCATCGAGGAATCCGAAGCCCTGCAGTGCCAGGCGGCGGAAGATGTAACGGCGGAACTGAAGGAAGCGCTGCAGGGCTTGCAGGTCGGCCTGGTGCATGGCCGCATGTCATCGGCGGACAAGGAACAGATCATGGCGGCATTCAAGGCGGGTGAATTGCAGCTGCTGGTCGCCACCACAGTGATCGAAGTGGGCGTGGACGTGCCCAATGCCAGCCTCATGATCATCGAGAACCCCGAACGTCTGGGTCTGTCGCAGTTGCACCAGTTGCGGGGCAGGGTGGGGCGTGGCGGCGTGGAGAGCCATTGCCTGCTCCTCTATCACCCGCCCCTGGGACAGCAGGCCAGGGAAAGGCTGGCGGTATTGCGGGAAAGCAGCGACGGCTTTGTGATTGCCAGAAAAGACCTGGAACTGCGCGGCCCGGGAGAGGTGCTGGGGGTGCGTCAGACCGGGGAAATGCAGTTCCGGGTGGCGGACATCCTGCGTGATCAAGCACTGCTGGAGGGCGCCCGGGAAGTGGCGGATCGCCTGTTGTCAGACCATCCGGCAAGCGTGCAGCCGCTGGTGGATCGCTGGCTGGGCGTCAATACCCGCTACGCCGGCGTGTAAAACGCCTTGCCGGGTTGAGGCGGATCAACAAGGAAGGCTTTTTTCCCCGTTTCAGCCCCATCCGCCTTGTCCTCTCATGGTTTCTGTCCAATCATTAAA
>DTXR01000509.1 GCA_012962365.1 Chromatiaceae bacterium
GATGATGTGCGCATCATCAGCGCAACATTGTGGGCGGAAGATGAAAGCCAGGGTGCAGCCGAGCTGTTGAAGGTGGCGCATGCGATCGAGGCGGAAATCAAGCGCGTACCCGGCACGCGTGATATCTACACCATTGGTGGCTTCTCAGCCCATGCAGACCAGGCGGAGCTGCTGGCTTGGCATGGAAACACCGGCAACCCATCCAAAACCTATTTGATTCATGGCGAGGAAAACAGCATGCAGTCTTTTTCCCGGTTGCTGACACAGACGGATGTGTTCATGCCGGAATTGGGAGACAGTTTCAACCTCTAGACCTGATGTTTCACCAGGATCCAGAATTTTCCCGGAGAGATGTGTTCGGCGCATCCCTGTGCCTCACCCCTGGTGGCGGTCACCATCATTCATCAAGTACCGTTTGAAGCTCAGCTTTGGCGGCTTCATCAAGCTCACCCTGCCCTTTGCTCTGATGCAGATCGTGCTGGCAACCATCTATGTGCTGATGATGCTATAGCATACCCAGCAACTTCAGCAGCCAGGGCAGCAATATGGCGGCAGTCAGCGCAGACAACGCCATGGCAAGGCCCGCAAAGGCCCCCATCTCCCTGTTGAGTTGAAAAGCTCTGGCAGTTCCCATGCCATGGGCTGCAATACCCAAAGCCACGCCTTTCACGGCATCATCCTTGATACGCAGTAACCTGAACAGGGCAGTGCCCATCACCGCGCCAAGAATGCCCGTAGCCACTACCAGCACCGCAGTCAATGAAGGCAGTCCACCTATCTGTTCGGATATGCCCATGGCAACGGGCGTGGTCACGGATTTTGGCGCCAGAGACAATTGTGTCTCGATGCTGGCACCAAGCAGCCAGGCGATACCTGCAGAGCTTCCCGCACCAACGATCGCACCGACTACCAGTGTGATCGTCAGAGGCAGCAGGCGCCGTCGAACCTTGGCGCATTGCTGATACAACGGCACGGCCAGCGCCACCGTAGCCGGCCCAAGCAGAAAATGCACGAACTGGGCGCCCTCGAAATAGGTCGCATAGGAAACACCCGTCAACTGAAGAAAAAGGATCAGCGCTGCGATGGCCGTCACCACCGGATTGAGCAGCGGATTGCGGTTGGCGTACACATATAGACGGTGCCCCAGGCTGTAGGCAATCAGTGTCACCGTCAGACCAATGAGTGGCGTAGTCGAAAGATAGACCCAGATGGTCGCCAGATCGGGATCAGCCATCACGAGCCGCTTTTGCTGAAAACAGCCGGGTGCCAGCCTGCATGACCAGCGCAGCCGCCGCCATGGTGATGAGCGTCCCCAGAACCAAAGCAGACACAATAGGGAACCATTCCTGTTTCAGCCGTTCGAAATACACCATCATCCCCACCCCTGCCGGCACGAACAGCAGCGACAAATGACTCAGCAGCGCATGTGATGCCGTATCGACGGATGCAGAAACCCCCTTGCGAACCAGCAGCGTAAGAAACAGCAATATCATTCCAAGAACCGGGCCAGGCACAGGCCATCCAAGCATTTGAACGCCTATTTCTCCCACCAGTTGATAGATCAGCAGCCATGTCATGCCATCGAGAAAACTCATCGCTACCCCTTGATCCTGGGCCGGTGCGAGCTCAAGCCATAGACGGCATGATCGACAATCCCCTGTTCCAGCTTTTCTGAATTGCTTATGATGCCTTCGAGGGTCATTCCCAGCCGTTCACACAGCTTCCGGCTGGGGAGATTCTCCGAAGCCACGCGGATTTCCACTTTGTCCATGCCCATTTGGTAAAAAGCTTTATCGATGAGGCGCTGGCAACAGCGGCTCATGAGCCCCTGCCCCTGCATACGTTCACTCAGCCAATAGCCGATTTCCACCTTTTTCAATTCCGGGTTGATCCTGTTGTAGCTGACTATGCCGGCGATGCTGTTTTGATATTCAATGGCACAAACCAGTTCCCGACCTTTCGAGAAGCCTTCGATGGAGCGCTTGATGAATACCTGGATGTCAGCAACTGAATTTGTATTTCGCACCCAGGGAAGCCATTTCCCCAAGTACGCCCGGTTGGCATCAATGAGCTCGAACAGGGTGCTTGCCAGGCTTTCCTCCAGAAATACCAGGTTCAGTTCATCATCTACAGCCAGCCTGAACATCATCAATCTCCTCTAACACATTGTTTACAGCAGTCGAATTGGCTCTTCTTCCGTCAGCTGCAGGAGCCTGGATGCCAACTGCATACCGTACTCGGTGAATTGATCGAGATCACCGGGAAACTCATCAGAACCCATGTCACGCTCATCGTGGCCATATAGAACCCTCACACGATAACGCCCGTGTTCCCTCTGGTTGGGTGGATTCTCTTCAGATATGATATACATCATAGGCTCGGTTTCCGACACATCCACAAAAGCCATGATGTATTTGTAGTTCACGGGATCCGTGCTTTCTATATCCCCCAGTAGCAGCACTGAAAAATTGTCGATTTCATAGCGGCGCTTTGGTACTGCAGTCTTGATATGTGGTTTTGTCATAGTGCCCGTTCCGATAAAAGCATTACAAAAATAAGGATTGAAATTCGCCCTGGAAGCGCCCAAGATAATAACACAGTAATTTACTCAACTATTCACTTTTTACGGTACATTCATGAGCGCAAAACAGGAAACTGTTGAAGACCTGGTCAAAGCCGGATACGAATACGGCTTCGTCTCCGAGGTAAAGTCGGATACCCTGCCCCCGGGCTTGAACGAGGATACCATCCGGTTCATTTCAGGAAAAAAAAATGAGCCCGGATGGATGCTGGACTATCGACTGAAAGCCTTCGAGTACTGGAAGCAGATGAAAGAGCCCGATTGGGCACATTTACGTTACGATCCCATCGACTTTCAGGATATTTCCTACTTTTCGGCGCCAAAGAAGGCGGGAGAAGGCCCCCAGTCGTTGGACGAGGTTGACCCGGAACTGCTGGCCACTTATGAAAAGCTGGGTATTCCGCTGGAAGAACAGAAGGCACTCGCCGGTGTGGCGGTCGATGCTGTCTTCGACAGCGTATCCGTGGCCACCACTTTCCGCAAGCAACTGGCGGATGCGGGCGTAATCTTCTGCTCCATATCCGAGGCCGTACATGATTATCCCGAGCTCATCCAGAAATATCTGGGTTCCGTAGTGCCACACACCGATAATTTCTTTGCGGCTCTGAATGCCGCCGTCTTTAGCGATGGTACCTTCGTCTATATACCGGAAGGTGTGCGTTGTCCCATGGAGCTATCGACCTATTTCCGTATCAACGAGGCGAAAACCGGCCAGTTCGAACGCACCCTTATCGTCGCCGAAAAAGACAGCCAGGTCAGCTATCTGGAAGGCTGTACAGCGCCCATGCGGGATGAGAACCAGCTCCATGCCGCCGTGGTGGAACTCATCGCCATGGAAGACGCCAAGATCAAGTATTCCACGGTGCAAAACTGGTATCCCGGCGACGAGAACGGCGTGGGCGGCATCTATAACTTTGTCACCAAACGCGGGGATTGTCGTGGTGACCGCGCCCATATCTCCTGGACCCAGGTGGAAACCGGTTCGGCCATCACCTGGAAATACCCAAGCTGCATCCTGCAGGGCGATGACGCCGTGGGAGAATTCTATTCCGTTGCCGTGACCCGCGGCTACCAGCAGGCAGATACCGGCACCAAGATGTATCACATAGGCAAAAACACCCGCAGCACCATCGTTTCCAAGGGTATCTCTGCCGCGCATGGACAGAACGCCTATCGCGGACTGGTGCGCATGGGCACCAAGGCGGAAAATGCCAGGAATCACACACAATGTGACTCCCTGCTCATCGGCGACCAGTGTGGTGCACATACCTTCCCTTATATCGAGGTGCGCAACCCCACCGCCAAGGTGGAGCATGAAGCGACCACATCCAAGATCAGCGAAGACCAGCTCTTCTATTGCCGCCAGCGCGGACTGAAGGAAGAAGACGCCGTGTCCATGATCGTCAATGGCTTCTGCAAGGAAGTGTTCAACGAATTGCCCATGGAATTTGCCGTGGAAGCACGCAAGCTACTCAACGTCACGCTGGAAGGCGCAGTCGGATAAATCAGGAGTATGAATAAAATGCTTAGTATCAAGAATCTGCACGTCAATGTGGATGGCAAGGAAATCCTCAAGGGTTTGAACCTGGAAATCGGCAAAGGCGAAGTTCACGCCATCATGGGCCCCAACGGCTCGGGAAAGAGCACCCTGTCCTATGTCCTTTCCGGACGGGACGGCTATGAGGTGACTCAGGGCGAGGTGATTTTTGAAGGTAGGAACCTGTTGGAAATGGCCCCCGAAGAACGCGCCTGGGCAGGCATTTTCCTGGCCATGCAATATCCGGTGGAACTGCCGGGCATCAACAACATGAGCTTTCTACGTGAATCCCTGAATGCCATTCGCAAGGCCCGTGGAGAAGAAGAACTGGATGCTGTGGCATTCATGAAGCTGATACGCGAAAAAGCTGCGTCCGTGAAGCTGGATGACAAACTGCTCAAGCGCAGCGTCAACGCCGGCTTCTCCGGTGGCGAAAAGAAACGCAACGAGATCCTGCAAATGGCTTTGCTGGAACCCAGGCTGGCCATCCTGGACGAGACGGATTCCGGGCTGGATATCGACGCACTGCGCATCGTATCCGAAGGGGTAAATCTACTGCGCAACCCAGAGCATGCCATCATCATGATCACCCATTACCAGCGACTGCTTGACTATATCCAGCCCGATTTCGTGCATGTTCTGGCGGACGGCCGCATCATACGCTCCGGCGGCAAGGATCTGGCTCTCGAACTGGAAGACAAGGGTTATGGCTGGGTGCTGGAGGAAAATGCAGCATGAGCACACCCACCACAACCAACTGGGCTCAAGCGCTGGTGCAGCAGAGAAGCTCACCCGCACCAGCAGCCTGGCTCGACAACCTTCGCCAACAGGCGGAAAGCCGGCTGGACAGGCTCCCCCTTCCCAGACGCAAGCTCGAAGCGTGGCGGTACAGCCGTATCGATGCCTTGTTCAAGGAAAAATTCACACCCGTCGTTCAGGCACCGGATGGCGCATCCCTGCAACGTCCCGAGAGTAACAGCCCCCATGTGCTAGTGTTTGTGAATGGCTGGTTCAGCCCTTCCCTGTCCAGCCTTGAGCAATTGCCTGACGGCATAACGCTGAAAAGCCTTGCCCAGACTCTGAACGACGAAGACGAGCAATTGCGACAGCACCTGGGCAGCATTGCCGACAAAGACGAAAATCTGTTCACTGCGCTGAACACTGCACTCATCAATGACGGACTGTTTCTGCACATCGCCACAGGCATCCATCTGGATGAGCCGATCGAAGTGTTCTACTTGAACACCGCTTCTGAAGAGGCGCTTCTGGTGCAGCCACGCAATCTGCTGGTACTGGAAGAACAGGCGGAAGCAACCCTGGTCGAGCATTTTCTTGGCGGCAAGGGCAATGATTACTTTCACAACAACATCACTGAAATTCTACTGCTGGGCAAGGCAAAGCTGAATCATTACCGCATCCAGGATGAAAGCAGCAACGCTTGGCATTTGAGCAATATCTTTTTGCGGCAGGGTGAACAAAGCCACTATCATGGCATCACCCTGTCTTTTGGCGGCAAATGGGCCCGCACAGATTACCGCACCAGTTTTTCCGGCGCAGAAGCCGATTGTAATCTGCGTGGTCTGTACGTCGCCGGGGATGACCAGCTTGGCGATTTCCATCTGGACATCCATCATAACTGGCCAGCCTGCAACAGCCGTGAACAATTCAAGGGCCTGCTGTACGGCAAGGGCCGGGCCGTTTTTGATGGACGCATCCTGGTGGATCGGATTGCACAATTGACCGATGCACAACTGACCAATGACAACCTCATGCTCACCCGAAATGCCGAAGTGGACACCAAGCCACAACTCGAAATCTACGCAGATGATGTGAAATGCAGCCACGGTACCACGGTGGGACAGCTCGACCCCCAGCATATCTTCTATCTGCGCTCTCGGGGCATCGAGGAAACCATGGCCACCCACATGTTATGCCAGGGCTTCGCCCAGGAAATCATCGACCATATCCATCTGGACAGTTTGCGGGAACAGACGCTACAGCGGCTGCAACACACCCTGAAAAAGCTGCAGGAATGATGAACACAGACAGTAAGGACAATGTACTGGAGCAAGCGGTCGTAGCTGCGATCAGAACCGTCTACGACCCGGAAATTCCGGTAAACGTGTACGACCTGGGCCTGATCTACAGCATAGAAATCAACGACGACAATAAGGCGCTCGTACGCATGACCCTTACTGCACCCGCCTGCCCTGTTGCCGGCATCCTGCCTGGTCAGGTGGAAACAGCGGTGAAGAATGTGGAAGGCATCGAGGATGCAAAGGTGGAACTGGTATGGGATCCGCCATGGAGTCAGGATCGCATGTCAGAAGAAGCACAACTGGCGTTGGGGTTATTATAGATCGCGGCGAAAATCCGCGCAGGAGAGAGAACATGAACATACAACTGACCGAAAATGCTGCCCGACATGTGAAGAAAATGCTTGCCACCCAGGATCAGGTTGTCGGCTTGCGCCTCGGTACGAAAAAATCCGGCTGTACCGGTTTTTCCTATGTGGTGGACTATGCGGATGCCGTAACGGAGAATGACAAGGTATTGGAAAGCCACGGCATTAAGCTCATCGTGGATGAGGAGAGTCTACCCCTGCTGGACGGACTGGAAGTGGATTTCACCACCAACAATCTGTTGAATCAGGGCTTTGAGTTCAACAATCCCAATGTGAAAGACACCTGCGGCTGCGGAGAATCATTCAACGTATGAGCATGAATCTTGATGAAATCGTCGATATCTTCGATATTCTTGGCGACTGGGATCAACGCTACCAGTATCTCGTGGAACTCGGAGAAAAACTGCAGCCCATGCCTACGGAACTCAAGATAGATGAGAACAAGGTCAAGGGCTGCATGAGTCAGGTTTGGGTGCACGCATATCGCGACAGAGAAGATCCTGCTCTGATCCATTTTCATGGCGACTGCGATACCAGCATCATCAAGGGCGTACTGGCTTTGCTGATTCAGCTGGTGGACGGTAAAACCGCCGAAGAAATCGAGCACCTGGATGTGGATGAGTTTTTCAGCAGGCTGAAGCTGGATGAACACCTCTCTCCCAATCGCCATTTCGGCATCTACGCCCTGGTGGATTTGATGAAGCAGCAGGCTGCTTCCCTACCTCAGTAGATGCCTACATGTGGGGTCCCGTGTGATTATATTCCAAAAAGGAGTTATCCGTTTGTGCCGAACCCGCCAGTTATTGAACGATTGGCTTGC
>DTXR01000510.1 GCA_012962365.1 Chromatiaceae bacterium
CCGCTTGATGGCGCGGTCGATGGTGTCTTTGGGCATGTTGGCGCCCTGCGCCTTGTCGACCGCCAAGCGCAGGCGCGGATTGGCATCGATATCCCCACCGCCTTCCTTTGCAGCAACGGTGACTTCACGAATCAGTTTTGACCAGAGCTTGCCGCGTTTCTTGTCATTCGCCGCTTTTTTGTGCTTGATATTCGCCCATTTGCTGTGACCTGCCATTACTTACCTCGTATTGCTTTCCTGAAAAGCGGAAGACACCGGTTTCAGAAGGTGTTTTGTCTGTTGAGAATACCCGCAGATTCTAGCATGAGCGGCCGGGCATTCCTTTACCAAATACACTCCCCACCCCCTGATCAATTCTTTTCGTGCTGCTGATTTCATGCAGATCTGCCGGATTTGATTACAAAGGAACTGGTTTGTTGAAATCCTTGGGTTATCAAATACTTTGGACTATTATCAACACGGCGGCTATTCAGGTTATGCTTAGCTGTTGCAGGACTGGCGCAAGCTGCCCGGGCTAAACAGATGTCGAAAACAGGGCTTTGGACCAGTCGCAGGACACCTGATTTCTACCGGAATGCTTGGCCTGATACAACGCCTTGTCTGCCATATCGAACAATTCGTTCTTGCTATGTTTCACTCCCGGCACCATGGCCGCGCAACCCACGCTGACGGTCAGCTGGTAAGTCTTGCCATTACTCCGGTAGTGGATTCCGAGCCCCTGAATTCCCTGGACGATTTCCCGTGCATAGGCCTCCACTTCTTCCAGATGGGGTTTGTCCATATCCAGCAGAACTGCGAACCGCTTGCCGCCAATACGGCAGGTTATGTCGCCGGCGCGGCGGGTTCTGCTGCCAAAATATCTGCCAAGCTCCCTAAGAGCCTTATCTCCTTTCAACTGCCCCATGAGGTCGTTGAAGCGCTTGAAACAATCCACATCGATAAGCAACAGGAAAAGCAGGCGCTCGTGGCGACTGTTCAGGCGCCACATTCTATCGAAATGCTCATCGAATGCCCGCCGGTTGTACAAGCCAGTCAATACATCCAGGTAAGAATGCTTCTGCAAGCTGCCGATGTGACTTCGTATAAGCAGGTAGCTGGCGATCATCAGGCCCGACCACAGGGAAACCACAGGCAGCAGCAGCCCCAGAGCAACCACGGATAACATGGCCAGCACCGATACAACCAGCATGGAAACAGCCAGCCGGCAGAAGATACAACCCAAGGGTAAGAACAGCAGAATCAGGCCGCCAACCACGGAGAGAAGACCCAGCCCCAGTATTCGCGACAGCCCCTGTGTGTTTGTCACCACATTGCCCTGTTCCAGGGCGTTGAGTGTGTTGGCATGAATTTCCACACCACTCATCGCCCCGAAGCTGGTATCCGGAACAGGAAAAACGCGGCGGATGGCGGCAGCCGTTATACCAACAAACAGGGTCTTGTCCCGCAACCTGTCCGGCTCGATCTTGCCTTCGATAACGTCGGCAAAGGAGTACATGGGAAATGCCCCTGGGCCGCCGGCGAAAGGGAACAATATCTTGTGATCCCTGACCCAGCGTCCTTTGCCCCCTGCGGAATGGGCAGCGAAGGTTTCCCCGGGCAGTTCCATCACTCTGAACTTTCCGGAAAGATACAAAGCAGCCAGCGAAAGATGCGGCCAATGCGCAGCGCCTGCGCCGGCAAGCAAATACGCACTTCGCACGATACCATCCCTGTCGACGGCCATGTCCGTATGCCCGATAGCCGCTGCTGCCTCTGCGAACAGCTTGTAGGGCAGCACCTCGGATACGTCGTTGTCTCCCGGATCTTCGTCACTGGTCATGGCCAATGCAACCTTGCCATGTGCAGCAATGGCTGCCGCGAACAGTTGATCTCCAACGGGGTCTGCGTCGCTTGCTTCGGCGAAAAGCACATCGAAAGCCACCGGCCCCGAACCCGCCTCATGCAGTCGATCCAGTAAACGGGCATGCAACCGACGCGACCAGGGCCATCGCCCGTATTTACGCAGGCTTTTCTCATCGACAGCGACGATGGCGATATCCTGCTCCATCCCGGGGGGCAATAACGACAGCTCTGTATCGGCAACCATTTGTTCGAGACGCGAGGTAACGCCTGAAAACTCAATGAACAGCGCCATCGCCACAACCAGTGTCAGCTGAATGAGACGGTTTTCGCTTGCCTTTACAAGAATTTTACCCATACATCGAGACTAGAACAGCAGCAGCACAGAAGCAATGCCAAACAGAATCATGGGAAGATAGCTGGCCGGTTTCACCTCGAATCGCTGAGGCGTGCTGAATCCACCCTCGTAACCTTCCATATCGATGGATCTCAGGCGGAAATAATAATAGCCGCTCACAGGTCGCGGAATCGCTATTCCAGGCTCCACAGTTTTTTCATCCACAACCAGTTCCTGGAATTCAGTATCCGTCGCCAGCTGTACCTGATAGTTAGCCACTCCGTCCACTGCCTGCCATGCCAGGCGCAACTTGTCTCCATCGACGGCTGGCGGCTTGGGCTCGGGCACCGCAGGCACCGGCAGCACCCGGATTTTCACCGGCTTGCCCGGGGGACCCTGCCGGCCTTCTGCAGTCACCGATGACAATCGATAGACATATTCCCCCGCATCGCTGATATCCACAGTGGCATGTGTGTCACCCAGGGATTCTCGTTGCAAGGGCTGTGTAAACCCATCGTCATGTGCCAGCTCGAACACGTAGCTGTCCACGCCTTCCACTTCTGCCCAGGAAAAATCCACCGTTCCCGCATGCAGCACATGCTCGGGCAAAGGCGACCGTACCATGGGCGCTTCCGGACGGGCTTCCACACGGAACGCCTTGACCGCATCATTTCCTTCCAGGCCATTGGCATCCACGCCCCGCACACGCAGGAAATAGTCCCCATCTTCCAGGCGCTGATCCACCATCAGCCGTTCTTTCACCGTGCGATCCAGCATGATTTCCAGAAATTCCTGATCTCTGGCTATCTGCACCCGGTAGCTTCGTGCCTGCCTGATACTGTTCGAGGAAACGACGGTCGGGAGATAGCGGATCAAGGCAGGAAAGGTCTCCAGATCCGGTGCGGGCAACAACTCGACCGGCTCGATGGGCGGGCTGTCTTTCTGCGCCACAGTACCGAAGTTCCTGGGCACATCCACCTTGCCAAACGCATTGCCCACGCTGACCAGCCCTTCCAGCACCTCTGTGCGGGAACTGTCTTTTTCGACACCGATACGAAACCCAGTGCCACGTACCGCCGAGTTGGCGGAAACCGTGAATATCTCATAACTGCTATCCGGGACATGCGCAGGATTGGCGTCCATGTTCATGCGCCCCTGATTCACTCTCAGTTGGGCATTCATGCTCCTGTGATTTCCGCCTCCAAGCGTTTTCAGGCGCGTGAACTCCAGCTCGCTGCTTTCCCGCAAAAGGATGCTGCTCTGATCCTCCAGGATAAGGAGGGCTGTGCTGCTTTCCCCTGTTATCACCCTGTCACCTGCGCCCAGTGATATCCCGGGCTTCAAGGGCAGTTTCTCGCTCTTGTTCCTGAACATCACCTCAACTTTGCCAACCACTTTTTCTACCCGCACCTCTGATGCTTCCTCACGCACGACATATAGGGGTATGGAAATCTTGGTTCCCGGGCGCAGGGTCGCGGCATTGCGGATATTGTTGCGCTTCAGAATGTCATCCCAGTAACGCCAGTCCTTGAGCTGGGTATGACTGATATCCCAGACAGTATCTCCAGGCTGTACTGTGTATAACCAGTCCTGGGTGTACCCTACAGAAACGAGCCCGCAAAGAAAAAGTGTTACCAGAAACCGGTGAATTCTTTTGGCCATACAATATCTCTCGTGATTATTTGTCTGAATACGGGCAGCGTTTCTTGCCCAGCTCCAATTCTGTTCCTTTGGTATGGTTTCTTACCATAGCCTGTTCTAACCGAATATGAACCTGCGGTGACCTGCTATTCCAGATACCAAGCCGATCGCGCATGCCGCCGGGACAACATGCCATCCAAATTCAGTGATTTCACCGAAAAGCACATTTACCTCCCGTGATGATACAGAGCAGCGATTTGCGCGGCAAACCATTCCGTGACAGCATCTGCACCCAATTGGACAACAAACGACCCGACAACCATGAGCCAAAACGACAATCTGCAACCGGAAGAGATCAAGCTACACCAGAAATCACGTCTGCTCACCATCCGTTTTCCCGATGGTAAAACCTTTCATCTGCCTTGCGAATACCTGCGGGTCTGCTCGCCTGCAGCCGAAGTTGTGGCCAGTGATCTGCCCGAGGCAGGTAAAGAGAAGGTGAACATCGTCAATCTGGAGCCCCAGGGCACCTACGCCTTGCGTATCGAATTCGACGATGGCCACGACACCGGCATCTATTCCTGGGAACGTCTGTACGACCTCGGCGTGAACCAGGAAAAGTACTGGCAGGACTATCTGGACAAGCTGAAAGCCCATGGGCTGGATCGAGGGGATTCTGAAGACCAGGGAGACAAGGCAGAAACCTTGTCTGTGAAAATCATGTACTTCAATTACCTGGTGAACAAACTGGGCATCCAGGAAGAAAGCGTTTCTCTCCCGGCCAGCAGAGTCAAAACCGTTCAGGATTTGCTGAAGGCACTGGCCATACGCAAACTGGAGCGGGGCTATCTCCTTGACCAGGAACATGTGCGGGTTACCGTAAACCGCCAGTTTGCAGAGCCTTTCACCCTGCTGGAAAACGGCGATGAGGTGGGCATCGTGCCCAACTCGCCCAATCCGCCCGCGCCGCCAAAAACCTGAGCTATTCCGCTGCCATGCCAATTGAACCAAGCAGGTTTCGGCCGGCATGGTGGCTGCCCGGTCATCACCTCCCAACCCTCTGGCCCAGTTTTTTCCGGCGCCGACCGGATATTCCCCTGACGCGCGAGAGAGTAGAGCTGGCGGACGGGGATTTTCTCGACCTGAGCTGGTGCGGCCAGCGCGACAAGCCCATCGTCATGTTACTCCACGGACTGGAAGGCAATCTGCATTCCCACTATGCCAGACCCTTATTGAAACTGCTCAGCGACTCGGGCTATCTGGCCTGCATGATGCATTTTCGCGGCTGCAGTGGCGAACCCAACAGATTGCCCCGCAGCTACCACAGCGGCGACAGCCTGGAGTTGCAGACGATTGTCGAACACATCATGCAAACCAGACAACGCCCGGTGTTTGCAATCATCGGCTTCTCCCTGGGCGCCAACGTACTGCTCAAGTGGCTGGGGGAACGGGGAAAGCAGGCGGCTGTAGATCGGGCAATGGCGGTTTCTGTGCCTTTCCTGCTGCATGAGGCCGCCGACCGGCTGGATCGGGGTTTTTCACGCATCTACCAGCGCCACCTGTTGAATAGCCTGAAGCAGAAATACCGTGACAAATTCAGCCGTATTCCTTCACCGCTGGATATCAACCTGGATCAGATAAGAAATTTCCGCCAATTCGATGAAGAGATCACCGCGCCCTTGCATGGTTTTAGCGGTGCCGACGACTACTACCACCGTTGTAGCTGCCGGCGGTTTATCCCGCTAATCCACAAGCCAACCCTGATCCTGCACGACCGGAATGACCCATTCATGTGGCCACATACGGTACCGCAGGAGAAAGAACTTCCAGAGGATGTCCTGCTGGAACTCACCAACGGTGGCGGGCATGCTGGTTTCGTCTGTGGCAACAGCCCTGCAAGCAGCGATTACTGGGCGGGCACTCGCCTGCTGCACTGGCTGACAAGCACTTGAATCTACGAATTCGGGAACGAATGGCACTTGATTCAGTGGATCATGCCCATGCAATCAGTTTGCTCATCGTTCCGGCACAGACAAAAAAACCGGCCTGATTCAGGCCGGTCATTTTCCGGAAACCGCTCCACCTATCAGCAGACTACATGCTATTCGAAACCGTTGCTGAAAAGCTCTGCTCCGCCGGTAATGCTGAAGGATTGCGAATCCGAATAGGTATAACCCGGGAAAACCACATCCACATGGGGATTTCCCATGAAGTTTACGACGATATCCCCCAGTACTTTGCGGAAGTCTGTCGTCACCTTCAGATCGGTGTTCAGGAACAGGTCGTCATCCGCCACACCCGGGAAGGTGCCATATACCTTTCCACCCTGTACCTTGCCGCCGACCACAAACATGGGATGCGCTGTTCCATGGTCGGTTCCCCGGTTGCCATTCTCTCGCACCCTGCGGCCAAATTCCGACTGCACAATCAGAACCACATCGTTGTCCAGCCCATGTGAGGTGAGGTCATCCATAAACGCCTTGATCGCATCCGACAGGGTCTCTACTCGCCCTGCGTAATAGCCTCCGCCATTGTCACCCTGACCATTGTGGGTATCCCAGCCTCCAAAATCGACAGCAGCCACCTGCAGGCCGACATTCATTTTGATCATGCCGGCAATCAGACCCAAATCATCCGCCAGAGAAGTATCCGGATAGGTATCCGGCACCTCGACATTGATTTCCTGCAGCATGTTGATGGTGTCGATAGAATTTTTTACTGCATTATCGAGACTGGAATCACCGCCATAGATTTTTGCCAGCGCATCCAAGTATTCATCACCATAACGACCGGCATTGGGATGAAACCCGCTGACACTGTCCAGCGTCATGGCCGTCTTGTCTCCCAGCAAACTGGTGGGAGAAGATGAATTCGTCGACAAGGCAGGGATTGCTGCGCCTTCTACCAAGCCAGGGGTCGTCATCATGTGACGTGCCAGCCAGCCTGTTGTGGTGGCAAGATCTCCCGGTGTCCCCAGTTCGTACATTTCCTGGGAATCGAAATGGCTGCGCGAGCCCAAGCCTGCGGGCATGCCAACAGCATGTATTGCGGCCAGCTTGCCGGTGTCGTACAGGGCTTTCATACCACTGGCACTGCCGTGCAACCCAAAAGCACCATTGAGGTTATGCATGGCATTTTCACCTGAAACCGGCACCTGGATATTCGGCCGTTTCAACTCATATTCTGTCCTGTGGGTGCCGGTACGAGGAATCAGCATGTTCAGACCATCGTAACCCCCCCGCAAAAACAGGTACACCAGGGTCTTGCCTCTGCTGCCCTGGGGCAACGCCGCCTGCGCAAATCCCATTTGCAGCCCACTCGCAGTTGCCAGTACGGATGCGGTTCCCCCAATAAACTTACGTCTGCTCAATTTCACAATAAGACTCCCGCGCTCAGCGCTGCATAAACTCTGGGGTGGCGAAGATCAACTTGACGAGGCCGCGTACGCGCTCGTTCCAGTAGTTGGGCCAGGAATTTTCCACAATATCCTCGAGCGGAATGGGAAAGTCCGGATTCCAAAATGAGCCATTTGTGTCACTATCCCAGGGAGTGGAGATGAACGCGCTCAGCGTTCCATGCAGCTTGGTGCCTTTCCAGCCGCCAGCAGGTTCCCATTTCAACAGATATTTCAGCCAGAATTCGGCGATCGTGTTTGGCGTGTATTCGGCGAGACCACTGGCTGCCATGATATCAGTAACAGGCATCAGATCCGGGGCATCTCTACCGACATTCTCGTCCACCAGCCAGTCCAGAGTACGCCAGGTATTGACCAGGGACGCACCACCCTCCCAGTGGCTGCGCTTGTCGGGGTAACCATCCGGCGCCCGCCAGTAGAACGGACGTTGTCCTGTGCGTTCCATGTAATACATCAGATAGCGGCTTTCCCTATCATCAGGGCGAACGGTGAAATTTGCATCACAGGCCCGCATGGCTGATACAACAGCTTCGAAGGGCCGCTTAATCTTGCCACCCCAGGTCGATGTGTCCTTGAACTCGTCAGACAACAGCAGGGTGCGGTATGTCTGCTCCAGTTGGTCTGGATCATGGCGCGCGTCATAAAAGGTCTGCTTGACCTTGTCGACCAGGCTCTGGGGCGGGGTATCATTGAGGAAACGTGTACACAGTTTCAAGGCAATATACTCGGCAGTACCGGGGTGATAGGCCAGAAGATCCAGCATGTCATACACCTCGCTGACACCACCATTTGCCGGCCAGTTCACGCCCAGGAATTCCTTTTTTCCCAGATCATGCCAACCGGGCCAGAAATACCACTCGCCGGTATTTTCTTCATCCACTCCGGAGGGGTTCCTGCCATCTTTTACATTCCAACCGGTAAGGAAGTACATGGCTTCATAGACATCGGCATCTGAATACTTGTTGTTGAACCCACCCGGAAAATCACTCGAAGTTATCGTCTGTATATCTCCTGGCTGGGGGTCCGGTCCTACATAATTGATCGACCCTAGGGTATGCAACTCAATGATTTCCCTCGCATAGTTTTCGTTCGGGCTCCCTTTGCTGTTTACATAGTTATCCAGGTAGTAAATCATTGCGGGATGCTTGGCACTCAATTCCAGCATCTGACGGAAATTCCCCATGAGATGACCGTGCTCAAACCCGGAAGGGCGATTTGAAACACCGCCTACAGGCGGACGGATGACATCCCGATCCCACGATGTCCACGTGGGCGCAGCATAGACATCCCGGCCATAGATATTGAAATGGTTGTGCCAGAAATCCGCCAGAAATTCGAGAAGCTGACGTTTGCTGTAGACCGCACGAAGAAAAGTCAGACGTTCTATTTCTTCCAGCGGCTCATAGTAACCATCGGTACGATTCACACGGTGATCCAGCCACAAATCCGCCTGGCTCTTGTTCAGGGTTTTGTAGCCGGCGCCGGCAATACGGTTGTCCAGTTCCGCATCATTGATGGCGCTCCAGTTCAGCTGTTGCTCCACATAAGCCTGCAACCTTGCATCATCATTTGCACCCAGCGCATTGAAAGCCGCAATGTCATTTCCCTGCGGACCGAAACCCATTCTGTCCAGAACAACATTGGCGAAAGGCGGGATGGCGGTCGCCTCTGCCTGGCTTTCTGCGAGCTCAAATTCCTTGCTATTCAGTGGAATAGCCCGTTTTTTCATCGCCGGGCCGTCCGCAATCACGGACGCCATCCCAGCCCCGGAAGCCAATGTGGCACCACCCAGAGCAGAAAAAAGAAACTTTCTACGTGTTTGTTTTGTCATACACTCCAATCCCATACTTTTGCTGATAGCTGCTTATCATATTGGCAATATCAACGAATATTGTGATCCAGTCCAAATTCTCCGTCCTCTACTGTAAAATAGCGCGCTTTCATAAAGCTGATCGAGAACCATTCCTCAGTTTAAGTGGAGCATTTACCTTAGAGTTTTATCCATCTTGCTAATAAACAGGTTGTTGTAGATTATGTGTCAAACAAATGCTGTCAGTTCCATTTTTCG
>DTXR01000511.1 GCA_012962365.1 Chromatiaceae bacterium
ACTGGGCTTGCGGCAGGCACTGCCTGCACTGTTTGCCGATATGCCCTGGGGCACAGACAAAGTCCGGGATTTGACCAAAAGGCGTCTGAAGCAACTGGGATATCGATACGCCAGCTTGAGTGTTCGACACGACCTGGATCGCCCGGAAGACTTGCAGCGTTTTCCCGAGCTGTTCAATTGTTCTCCAAGTCCTCGATGATGGGGCAACCATCCTCCGCACCACGACAAAGATTGACCAGGAGGTTCAACTCCCGGCGCAAGGTATCCAGTTGTTGCAACTGTTCTTCCACTGCCGCCAGTTTCCGGATGGCAAGCGCACGCACCTCATTCCTGGCATGTTGAGGATCAGCGCGCATCTCCAGCAACCGGGCAATTTCATTCAGGCTGAAATTCATGGATTTGGCACGTCGAATGAAGTGCAGGCTGGACAGATCGCGCTTGGTATAAAAACGCAGCCCCGCAGAACTGCGCCCTGGTTTGAACAAACCGAGTTTCTCGTAATAACGCAAGGTATCCACGCTCAGGCCGGTAAGCCGGGACACCTCGCCAATACGCAGGGACTTCTTAATACTCGATGACGAGGAAATACTCATTGAGAAAATAGAGTCCGGTAACAAAAAGGGTGATGCCCGCAGCGATCTCCAACGCACGCTGGCGCCTGGAAATGATTGACAGAGATTCCAGCCAGCCCATGCTCCAGGCACCCAGCATGACCGGTATGCTACGCCCCAGTGCGAAAGCCAGCAACAGCAACCCACCAAATGCTGCTGATCCGATGGCGGCACTGGCGGTCAGGGTTACCAGCAGCGCCGGCGTGCAGAAGGGGCACACCGCGATGGAAAATGGAATGGCCAGCAAAAAGGCACCCCAGATACCCGTTACCTTCCTGGCCCGCATGGACAGCCAGGGAAAACGGATCTTCAGCCATCCGGCCCAGATCAAACCCAGCAACATCAGCAACGGCCCCAGCAACAAGCCCCATCCCCTTCCCATGACCTCTTTAACCCAATCACCACCCAGTGCAGCCCCTACACCCAGAACGGCATGCGTCAACAGCATCCCAAGAACGAAAGCACCGCCCATGATCAACGCCCGGCGCTCTTCGTGAGCCGTTGTGACATAAGCCAGCACCACAGGAATGGAAGCAAAGGAAACCGGATTAAAACTGAACAGGAAGCCGGCCAGGAAGGCCAGCCCCAGCCCGGCCAGGCTGGCCTGCTGCAGGCTGTCTTCGAGGGAAGCGGCGCGGATTTCCAAATGGGGAAACAGCAGGTACAGGGCCGCCCCCAGCAGCAAGGCCGCCGTAAACCAGGGACTGCTTTTCGCAAATACAGCAAAAGCCTCACGCTGACGCTCATCCACACCCCGCCTTGCAGCAAACACCATAGGTGCAGTAAACATGCTGGCAAACACCACCCCCGCCACCGCCGCAAATCCCGGAGAGGCCACGCTAATGGCCATACCCCCGACAACCATGACCAGTGGCAGTGTACAGGCCGGCAATGTCAGCCCCAGTTTCAGCGCAAAGGGAAGCCGCTGCCCACCGGGAAGCAGCCGGTAGAACTCCAGATGGGGAATGGGAAGATAGGCATAGCGGGAAACCATGTAGAGCACCGCCATTAGCGCGAGAACGATACTGGGCAGATAAGGCCCCCAGTCCGGCGGAGGAAACGACAGCACAGCCAGAACAAACAGCCCTACAAGCAACAGACAACGCGCCAACCAGACAGCCAGCAGATTCTGGCAGCACGCCGATACCGGCTGCCGATGCATCCGGGCAGAAAACAGGGTATGGGTAGCGACGGTACAGGGCTCGAAAAATGCCAGCAGCCCCAGAAGCAGCGCAGTAATAACCAATACAGTCAACATGACACAGCATCCTTCAGGTATTGATCAAGGGCTTGGCGCAGCTTTTTTTCAGAGGGCAAGGCAGTGAACAACAACGTACCATCGATGGCTATGGCCGGGGTGGACAACACCCCCAATTGCACCGCATAGTCCAGTTCTTCAAGTATATCGACCTCGCGCCATTCGATGGCCCTGCTGTCCACCTCGTCCACAATTTTCTTGAGTACCTGTTTCGCCTTCCCGCATTTGCCGCAGCCCGGCGCGGAAAACACTTCCACTTTTATCGGCATCTGTCGTTACCTTTTCTGTTATACCCGGCAGCAATCCATGTCCCTCCCAGCCAAACCGCTTGAATTGCAAAAAGCCCGGAACGTCAGACAGAGGCCAGCACTTTGTTGTGCTTCTTGCCAATGGCAGCAGCATTGACCGTGATGCGCGCCGCGTGCTGGCTTCTGTCCGGGGTTTTAAGGACGGCATGGATGGTACCGGATTCATATTGCTGATATTCAGCATACAGGCTGGAGCCACCTCTAGGTCAAGAAGCCGTTTACCATCTCCACCAGGCCGTTCTGTTTCCGGAACATCCCATGAAACAGTACGGTTTGGCTGTTCCTCATGGCAATGAGAATAGCGTACGCTTGGTGCTCCGCCAGCGCCCGTGTCTTCAGATGCCTGTCATTGCCCGTGTGATTGCAAAGGCATGTGGGAATGCGCACTCTGCTGGCTGTTGTGTTCCCCGGCACCTGACAGAGTCTCGAACACTTCCACACTCATGCCTTTGAGCTTGCCCACAAAAGCTACCAGCTCCCAAATTTGTTGATCCGAGTGAAAAGCTCCCCACGCAGGCATACCGGTCAGTTTCAGCCCGTTCTTGATGGTCCAGAAAGTGGCTGCGGGATCATGAATGGCATGCGTGGATTTGTGGAATACCGGTGGCGCCGGGTACAGGCCGAGGTTGAGCTCCGTGGCCTCCATTCCTGGCGCCAGATGGCACTGAGCGCACATCGCCTTGTAATTCTTCGCGCCACGGGCCAGGGCATCCTTGTCAGTCAAGACCGGAACCTCGATGTCTTTTGCCCTGACGTGAATCGATCTTTCCCGCACAAGCTCCAACAACAGGGTAGTTATTTTCCAGTGCTTTTCGGCGGCAGACACATTGAACACCCCCATCCACACAAACAATCCGCCAGCCAGTACCAAACCCGCCAGAAGAGCAACAACAATCTTTAGCTTCATCTCTTTATTTCCTTGCAATAGTGGCCTGCAAACTACCCGGCAATGTCTTTTTTCTTCTGCTCGTATTCTTCCTGGTTGATTTCACCTCGAACATATCGTTCCTTCAGAATATCCAGGGCAGATTTGCTGCTTTCTAAAGAGGATGACTCGCTCCTGGATGCGATCTTGACGACCCATAGCAGCACAATGATCAACGCTATCCAGAACAACCACATAAAGCCCCCTCCAAACCAGTGCCCTTCATACATGTTTCTATACCTCGATGAGAAAAAATCATTCACCAACAATAAAGCAGTATTCGTGCCACAGGAATGCTGACTTGTCTTTCAATAGCTTACTGAGCATGCAGACACGAACAGCCTCGCAGACTGTTAACGCATCAATACATTTTTTAACGATAATGAAAAGCAGCTTTTGTACCGAATTGAAGCAAAACGCGATGCCAGCCACGACCAAAAGCCCCACAAGACGATCACCCTCCAGGGCTTTATGCATCGGTTAGCGGATCAAGAACCCGGTATCACTTTGGTGGCTTGTTACAACAGGCTGGTGGCGGTGCCTCGGCATTGTCACGGGCGTTGGCATCGGAATACGCATACAACTTCACCTTCAACCTGTTCCACCAGCCTTGTGCCTGGGTAAATCCCGACTCTTCCAACGCAAGTGACAGGGTACGGTAATCCACTTTGCTGGCATCATAGACGACGCGTATCTGTCTGTTGCCCTTGCCGACCGTAACCGAACTGACTCCACGGAGTGCTTGCAATGCCTGTATCAGCACCACAGCCTCTCCATTCTGCAGCGCTTTTGAAAGCGGGATGTGGCGCGTTACGTCCCAGGTATTTCCATTCTCGTTCATTTTCATCACCTCCAGCCAATCAGGCCTTTCAATGCCGTCAGATCCTGGCCCGTTTCAACCGCAGCGCATTTGCAATAACAGACACAGAACTGAAACTCATGGCTGCCGCTGCAATAATGGGCGAAAGAAGCAAGCCAAAGATGGGGTAAAGCACACCCGCTGCTACTGGCACACCCAACGAGTTGTAGATAAAAGCAAAGAACAGGTTCTGGCGGATGTTGCGCATGGTGGCCCGGCTCAGGCGCCGCGCCCTGACGATGCCACGCAGGTCACCTTTGACCAGCGTCACGCCGGCACTTTCCATGGCCACATCGGTACCCGTTCCCATAGCAATGCCGACATGGGATTGCGCCAGGGCAGGCGCGTCATTGATACCATCACCCGCCATGGCAACCACTTTGCCTTCGGCCTGTAATTTCTTGACGATTTTTGCTTTCTGATCCGGCAGAACTTCAGCTTCCACACGATCGATATTCAGTTTTCCGGCGACCGCCTGGGCAGTGGTGTTGTTATCCCCGGTAAGCATCACGACCTTGACTCCTTCGGCATGCAGATCACGGATGGCTTCCGCTGTGGTCTCCTTTATAGGATCAGCCACGCCAATCAAACCAGCGGCTTTTCCATCGATGGCAACGTACATGACTGTCTGCCCGTCGAGACGACCTGCCTCGGCATCTTTTTCCAGCGGTGTCACATCCACCGACAGGGCTTCCAGCAATTTACGATTTCCAAGCGCCACTTCATGTCCTTCCACACTCCCTTTTACACCTTGACCAGTAAGCGATTCAAACACATTCACCGCAGCAAGCTTCACTCCACGATCCTCGACACCGCGTACAATCGCTTCCGCCAGAGGATGTTCACTCGCCCGTTCCAGGCTGGCTGCCAATCGCATCATCTCCCTTTCGTCAAAATCAGAAACAGCCTGCACAGAAGTCAGTATGGGTTCCCCCTCTGTCAAGGTGCCCGTCTTGTCCACAACCAGGGTATCGACCTTTTCCAGAATTTCCAGAGCTTCGGCATTCTTTATCAGCACCCCCATGCTGGCGCCCTTGCCCGTCCCCACCATGATGGACATGGGGGTCGCCAGACCCAGGGCGCAAGGACAAGCAATGATGAGCACAGCCACAGCGTTGATCACAGCATGCGCCAGCCGGGGTTCCGGGCCGAAAAATCCCCATACGATCATTGCCAGCACCGCAATCAATACCACAACAGGTACAAAGTAGCCGGAAACCACATCAGCCAGCTTCTGAATGGGCGCGCGGGAGCGTTGTGCCTCGCTGACCATCTTCACGATCTGGGACAAGAGCGTATCCGCACCGACCTTCTCTGCCCGCATGAGCAGGCTGCCGGTACTGTTCACCGTGGCGCCAATGAGCCGATCGCCGGCTTTTTTCTCCACCGGCAATGGTTCACCGGTGACCATAGACTCATCCACTGTGCTGCTGCCTTCGGTAACCACCCCGTCGACGGGAATCTTCTCCCCCGGCCGCACGCGCAAAATATCGCCAGCTACGACCTGTTCCAGGGGCACATCTTCTTCTGAACCATCGGCGTTCACCCGGCGCGCTGTGTTGGGCGCCAGACCCAACAGCATCTTGATCGCTGCATTGGTGTTGCTGCGCGCTCGCAATTCCAGCACTTGTCCCAGCAGCACCAGTGCAGTAATAACGGCTGCTGCTTCGAAATAAACCGCGACAGTGCCCCCTTCATGCTGCATGTTGGGTGGAAAGATCTCGGGGAACAGCAATGCCACCACGCTGTACAACCAGGCAACACCAACGCCCAGTCCGATAAGGGTGAACATATTGAGATTCCAGGTAAGCACCGATTGCCAGCCGCGCAGGAAGAAAGGCCAACCACCCCACAAGACTACTGGTGTGGCCAGAGCAAACTCGATCCATTGCACGCTTTTCATGCTCAGATTATCCGGCAGCCATCCCGGCACCAGGTCGGCAATCATGGCCAGGACAAACACCGGTATAGCAAGTATCGCACTGACCCAAAAACGGCGACTCATATCAGTCAGTTCTGCATTCTCCTCTTCCACCGCTACGGTACGGGGTTCCAACGCCATGCCACATTTCGGGCAGTTTCCCGGATGATCCTGAACCACCTCCGGATGCATGGGGCAGCTGTACGCCGTTTGGGTAACGGACTTTGGTAAACCAACAGGCTCCAGCGCCATACCACATTTTGGGCATGATCCTGGATGATCCTGACGCACCTCCGGATGCATGGGGCAGGTATAGACGGCAGCAATACCATGATCGCTACGCTCAGAAGCGGCCTCAACGACATCATGAAGGCATTCCCTTTCCTGCTCATGTCGCTGATGGGCTTCATGCATCTGCTGCGCATTTTTTACGTATCGCAAGGGATCAGCCGCAAACCGGCTTTCACAATGATCACTACAGAAGTGATATTCCACCCCTGAAAACCCGTAGCGATACTCGCTGTCGCTGGAAACTTCCATACCACAGACAGGGTCCACTTCTTTCCAAATTTCAATTTTCTTTGCCGGATGTCCCATGTCGGCCTCCTCAGCTTCGTTGTTTCAGGCAGAAAAATGTTATGCTTTTCAATACTGGGCTAGCAGTTTCCATGCCAGGGAATAACGCTCATAAATACCCTCATATTTTCAATTACTTGGACCCCATGCAATAGATGAACAAACGACTTGAGGACAATGGAACACTCGACAGGACAACGAATTATTGGACGATTCGTTGCAGTGGCGCAGTCACAGCCAGCATCAAGTTCTCTTCGCTTATCTGAATGTACTTTCTGTTTGCCGCGGTGATTTTCGGGCTGTTACTGGCAGCATCTGCTCCCGGGTTGATTCGGCGTGCATACCGTGTACCCAGGATCATCATCAACGACACGCCCGCCAGCCTGGGCCT
>DTXR01000512.1 GCA_012962365.1 Chromatiaceae bacterium
GGAATGCAGAGTGTAAGATATTGATTGGGAAAGCGTAATGAAAAATCGCAGCCAGACGAGTCAGGCGCTTGCGCTATGCGCCCCGATGGCCTCACGGATTCAGGATTGTTTTGTCTTTAACATGTGACTTGAGCGATACGTTCCTGAATCCATGGGATAAGCGGGCGTTCGTTGAAAGCAGTCGTTCCTGGTTGACAGATCCTACCGACCATCGCTAGTATTCAATTATTCTATTGAATATTGACGAGCAAGGATCCGCTCAAAGCAGCCCCTGGAGGTGTACGCCATGGCATTGAACGACTGGCTTCTAAATCACGAAGTCCAAATTCGCTTGGGCTTCTTTTTCGGCATCTTTGCCGTCATGGCTGTATGGGAACTGATTGCACCTCGCCGGGCGCTGACGCTCTCGAAAACCGTCCGCTGGGGCAACAACCTGGGGCTGGTGTTTCTCTACAGCGTGATCTTGCGCCTACTGTTCCCCGCCGCAGCCGTGGGTGTGGCTGCATTCGCCCAGGTCAATGGCTGGGGGTTGTTCAATTACTATCAGATCAGCTTGCCGCTTACTGTGATTCTCTCGGTTATCGCCATGGACGCGATGATCTATATTCAGCACGTCATGATGCACGCCATACCCCTGCTCTGGCGCCTTCACAGGGTTCACCATGCCGACCTGGACTATGACGTCACCACCGGCGCACGTTTCCATCCCCTGGAAATCATCCTGTCCATGCTAATCAAGTTCGCCACCATTTTTCTGCTCGGCCCGCCGGTGGTGGCCGTCGTCATCTTCGAAGTGCTGCTCAACGCCACCGCCATGTTCAACCACGGTAATGTGAAGCTCCCTGCTTCTGTCGACCGGGTACTGCGCTGGTTCGTGGTAACACCGGACATGCACCGTGTACACCATTCCGTGGAAGACGACGAAGCCAACAGCAATTTCGGTTTCAATCTGCCCTGGTGGGATCGTCTGTTCGGCACCTACCGGAACCAGCCTCGCGCCGGACACGAAGGTATGACCATCGGCATCCACAACTACCGGGATCAAAAGCAGGTCACCTGGCTGCCCGGCATTCTCCTGTTTCCCTTTCGCGGAAAGGTCTCGGGCTATGCCATCAACCGCCGCCAGTGGGACAGCGACCATGAACCATAAACTGCTGCGCTGGTTACTGCTGCTGTTCATCGGCATCGGCATCCTGCTGGCGATTGCGTACCGGGATCGTTTCGATGCGCAGGCATTGACACAATGGGTAGAGCGGGCGGGCAGCGCCGGCCCGTTGTTGTTCATGGCTGTCTATGCCCTCGCCACCGTCCTGTTTCTGCCAGGCTCGGTTCTTACCCTCGCCGGTGGCGCCCTGTTCGGCCCGGTGCTGGGTACTTTGTACAACCTCACCGGCGCCACTATCGGCGCGGGTCTGGCATTCCTGGTGGCGCGTTACCTGGCTTCCGGCCGGATCGAGAAAAAAGCTGCCGGCCGCCTGCAACAGCTGAAAACGGGCGTGGAAAAAGAAGGCTGGCGTTTCGTGGCCTTCGTGCGGCTGGTGCCCCTGTTTCCCTTCAATCTGCTCAATTATGCGTTAGGGCTGACCCGGCTGCGGTTTTTACATTATGTCCTGGCCAGCTATGTTTTCATGCTGCCTGGCGCCCTCGCCTATACGTATCTGGGCTATGCCGGGCGCGAGGCCGTGGCCGGCGGGGAAGATGTCATTCAGAAAGGCCTGCTGGCGCTGGGTCTTTTCGCCATGGTAGCCTTTCTGCCGCGGCTGATATCCAGGATGCGCCATGACAACACACTGGATCTCGCAACGCTCAGGCAGGAGCTGGCTTCGGATGCAGGCCTGCTGCTGCTCGATCTGCGATCTGCTGAGGACTTCAACGGCAAGTGGGGTCATGTCGCGGGTGCCCGGAACATCCCGCTGGAAGAACTGGATCAGCGTATCGGGGAACTGGCAAGTTACAGGGAAAAGCCCGTGGCGCTCATCTGTACCACGGATCATCGATCGAAAAAGGCCGTCCGCTTACTGGCCAAAGCCGGCTTTTCCAACCTGCGGGTCGTGCCGGGTGGCATGAAGGCATGGAACCGGTACAATTACCCCATCACCCGCAACTGATTCGTTCCATGAACATCACTGAAGAAGTCAAGTTCTACTATGGCAAGGTTCTGCGGGGCAGCGATGACCTGAAAACCGATGCCTGCTGCACTACGGAAGACCTGCCTGCCCACATAAAGACACTGATGAAAGACATTCATCCCGAAGTGGCTTCCCGCTATTACGGCTGCGGCTTGGTGGTCCCTGAACTGCTGGAAGACTGCCGGGTTCTGGATCTGGGCAGCGGCAGTGGTCAGGACGTGTTCCTGCTGGCCGGCATAGTGGGCGAACAGGGTGAAGTGGTTGGCGTGGACATGACGCCGGAACAGCTGGAGGTCGCCCGGCGATACGAGACCTGGCATCAGGAGAAATATGGCTATGCCCGGCCCAACACCCGCTTTCTCGAAGGCAGGCTGGAACACCTGGATGAGCTGCCATTGGAACCCGGTGCCTTCGACATCGTGATTTCCAACTGCGTGCTCAACCTGGTACCGGACAAGGAAGCCGTTCTCAAAGGTGTTTTCAGGCTGCTCAAGCCCGGAGGTGAATTCTACTTCTCGGATGTGTATGCCGACCGGCGTCTGCCCGAAGCCCTGAAAAACGATCCGATACTCTATGGTGAATGCCTGTCAGGCGCCCTGTACTGGAACGACTTCCAGCAAATGGCCAAGGCAGCAGGCTTCGCAGATCCCCGGCTGGTTACCGACCGACCCCTTACCATCGACGACCCTGCCCAGCAGGGAAAACTGGGCAACGCCCGTTTCTATTCCGCCACCTACCGCCTGATCAAACTCGAAGGGCTGGAAGCCTACTGTGAGGACTACGGTCAGGCTGTACGCTACAAGGGCAGTATTCCTCACCACGAACACAACTTCGCGTTGGACAAGCATCATGTGATCGAAACAGGCCGAATGTTCCCGGTCTGCGGCAATACCTGGCGCATGCTGCACGACACGCGCTTCGCGCCACATTTCGAGTTCTTCGGTGATTTCAGTACCCACTACGGTATATTCGCGGATTGTGGTACGACCCTGCCCTTCGATGATGACCGCACCGAATCTGCCAACAGCGGCTGTTGCTGAACCATGCATGCCACCCTGCACCTGCTGAAGGAAACCGATTTCCCCCTGGTACACAGGGACCGGCTCACTACCCTGCAGATCAACCTGGGCTATCGCTGCAACCAGAGCTGCCTGCATTGCCACGTGAATGCCGGCCCTAAGCGGCCGGAACAGATGGACAGGGAAACCGTGGAACTGGTGCTGCAGGTTCTGCAACGACGCAAGCTGACGACCCTCGATCTCACCGGCGGCGCACCGGAGCTCAACCCGCACTTCCGTTACCTGGTCGAAGCAGCAACGGGCATGGGCGTGAAAGTCATCGATCGTTGCAATCTGACCATATTGCAGGAGCCTGGACAGGAGGATCTGGCGGATTTCCTCGCCGGTCAGGGCGTGGAAATAGCCGCCTCCCTGCCCTGCTATCTGCCGGAGAATGTGGATGCCCAGCGTGGCAGGGGCGTGTACCATAACAGTCTTGCGGGGCTGCGGCAGCTCAATGACAAGGGCTATGGCGATGCCGGTGGTAGCCTGGTGCTCAACCTGGTGTACAACCCGACGGGCGCCAGCCTGCCGCCCTCGCAGTCGTTGCTCGAACAGGATTACCGCAAACGACTGGGTGAAATGGACATCGTCTTCAACCAGCTGTTCACCATTACCAACATGCCCATCAAACGTTTCGGCAGCACTCTCATCAGCAAGGGTCTCTTCCGGGAATACATGCAGACCCTGCGCGGCGCTCATCAGGAAGGCAATCTGGACGGCATCATGTGCCGCAGCCTGGTAAGTGTCGATTGGCAGGGCTATCTGTACGACTGCGACTTCAACCAGATGCTGGACATGCCTCTCCCCCTGGCCGGTAGCAAACGCCCTCACCTGAAAGCACTGCTCAACAACGACCTGGATGGCCATGCCATTGCCATCGCCGATCACTGCTATGGCTGCACTGCCGGACAGGGAAGCAGTTGCGGCGGCGCACTGGAAGCATGATCTCCATCATCATTCCCTGCCTCAACGAGTCAACTGATATACAGGCCACTTTGCAATGTCTGCAGCCCCTGCGCGCCCGGGGGCAGCAAGTCATCGTCATCGACGGCGGCAGCACAGATGATACCCTTGCCCTGGCCAGCCCCCTGGCCGACAAGGTTCTGTCGTCCGCCAGGGGACGGGCACAGCAGATGAATACCGGCATGGAAGCCGCCGATGGAGAGATACTCTGGTTCCTTCATGCAGACACCCTGATTACACCGCAAGCAGACAAACTGATCCTGCAGTCCTTACAGCGGGCACACCGTATCTGGGGCCGCTTCGACGTGCGGCTTTCCGGCAGCATCCCCTTCCTGCGGATCGTGGAGCAAGCCATGAACCTGCGCTCACGCATCACAGGCATCGCTACCGGAGATCAGGGCATCTTCGTGCGAGCCGCTGCCCTGAAGAAGATCGGCGGCTTCACTGAGATCCCGCTGATGGAAGACATCGACCTGTGCAAGCGGCTGAAAAAAACCCATGGCCGCCCCCTGTGCCTGCCACAACAATTGATAACCTCCAGCCGCCGATGGGAAGCCAATGGCATACTGCGGACTATTCTGCTCATGTGGCGCTTGCGCCTGCACTATTTCCTCGGCGCCGACCCGGCCGATCTGGCGCGTCAATACCGATGACATGCGGGAAGATCCTGGTGTTCGCCAAGGCGCCTGTACCCGGTCAGGCGAAGACCCGCCTCATACCGACTCTCGGCGCAGAAGGCGCTGCCGAACTCCATGCGCTTCTTCTGGAACGTACCTTGAACACGGTTTGCAGCTTTTCCGGACAACCTGTTGAACTCTGGTGCACACCAGATACAAAACATGATTGTTTTCAAAACTGCGTTACCAAATATCCTGTCATGCTACGATCACAAAGCGGCGCGGATCTTGGCGCCCGCATGTTCTCGGCACTTTCTTCTGCATTGGCAAATTCCCCGTGGACCATCCTTGTCGGCTGTGACTGCCCCGATCTCGATTCCAGGGACATCAGCGAGACCATCGGATTGCTGGAAAAGGGTATGGACGCCGTGGTGGGGCCGGCTCACGACGGCGGGTACTATCTATTGGGACTTCGCAAGGTGACACCCGCGCTGTTTGCAGACATGCCATTGGGCACGGATCAGGTCTGGAGCCTGACCAGAAATCGTCTCGAACGACTGGGCTGGCAATACACAACTCTTCGTGTTCAACACGACCTGGACCGCCCCGAAGACCTGAGGCATTTTCCCGGTTTGCTCAGGGAACTCAGGACAGATTAAAGCTCACTGAGCCGGCAGCCGGTGTGCGGAAAGCCGCCCGCGCGTCCACGTCCTCCCATTGGTTCAAAACCAGATCACCCCGACTATCGGCCACCGGAAAGCCGTCCACCGACAATACTGGCTGCTCCAAAGCCAAGGGAGGTGCCGACTTCAACGCATGGCGGGCAAGAAAACAATAGGTACTCTTGATATTTCATATTTTCCTAATATACTAATGTAGCATTGAGAATCCATTTACGGGATCTTGTCATGTTGTATTTGCGTAATCTGTTCATTTCACTCCTGTTGGCTTTCCTGCCATTACAGAAAGCCAGTGCAGAAATTGCCATTCTGGTTCATGGATATCTGAGCGACGCCGGCGTATGGGAACGTAGCGGCGTCAATGCCAGTTTGCGCGGAGCCGGTTGGCAACATGCCGGAAACCTGAGCTTTTCCCCGGCGGGACTGGTGGAACAGCCCATCACCGGCAAGCAGGGAGAAAAGCTGTTCTATACTGTCAATCTGCCTTCTCTGGCATCCGCTCCGGCACAGGCGAGCTGGCTGAAAGCCGCTGTAGACCACATAAGCCGGAAAAACCCGGATCAGAGCATTACCCTGGTCGGACATTCCGCCGGGGGCGTCATCGCACGGCTGATACTGGTTCAGTACGGCCAGGGCAATGTGGATCGACTGATCACTATCGCCGCTCCTCATATTGGCACAGACAAGGCCATCCGTGCGCTGGATGCCGTAGATGATTCCGGAATGTTTGGCATGATCAAGGAATGGTTCGTCCGGGACGAAATCGGCGATGGCATGTATCACACACTGAAGGCTTCCCGAGGCATTCTGTTCAACCTGGTTCCCCCCGCACCTGGCACACTGCTGTTCTGGCTCAACGCGCAACCGCATCCGGACATCGACTATGTCTCAGTCATTCGCAGTGGCGGCTATGTGATCGCAGGAGACCTGGTTGTACCACCTTTCAGCCAAGACATGAACATGATTCCCGCACTTCGGGGAAAAGCAAAGCGATGGCTGTCCTTTCAGGGCCACGAACTCACGCCCAATGACGGCAGGCTTCTGGCGGAGATATTGTAGAAACCCGGCCTTTCCAGAAGGCCGGTAATCAACGGAGAAAGCACCGAACAACAATCGGCAGACATGGCCCAGATCGATAATCAAACCCGAAAAACACAAAAACCAAGTAAATTTGTAAGAAAACCGGCGACGGACTGACATTTGTTAATGAAGCCGCATCGGTCAGAGGGCAAAATACCGCTTTTTTGCAGATAGACACGAGTTTTACATCGAGGAGAAAACCCAATGAAAATCAGAATCCTGACTACCGCCGTTCTTGCAGCAACCATGACCCTGCCTGCCATGGCCGGCAACCAGGAAAATATCATGGAAGCCCGCAAGATCATCAAGCAGTTTGCTACCCAGCTCAAGGGCGAGCTGAAAAAAGCCATGAAGGAAGGCGGCCCGGTCAACGCCATCAGTGTTTGCAACGACAAGGCACCCAAGATAGCTGACGATATCAGTGCCAGCAGCGGTTGGTACGTCGCCCGCACAAGCCTCAAGCCCCGTGCTACCGCCAACAACCCCCTGCCCTGGGAGCGCAAAATCATGACAGAGTTCGAGGCGAAAAAATCTGCCGGTGCCGATCCCAAGACCCTGGATTACTCCGATGTGGTTGAAGAAGATGGCAAGAAGGTATTCCGCTATATGAAAGCCATTCCCACCGGCAAGGTGTGCCTGAACTGCCATGGTGGCGACAACGTCAAGCCGGAAGTCGTCATGCGCCTGAAATCTCTCTACCCTTCAGATCAGGCTCGTGGCTTCAAGGAAGGTGATATCCGCGGTGCATTTGTGCTGAAAAAAACCTTCTGATAAATGTGGTCGATTTGCGGGGTTGCACCCCGACTGGGAAAAATCGGAAGTAATCGACTTTTCCTTGTGCAACTCCGCATAAAAACATGATCTGGGCGGCATAATGCCCTGAAAGCACCTGAAACCACAAATCGCTATGCTAGGATTTGCGTAAGCTGAAACATTAGTTAATGGTGAATTCTGGTGCAAAACAAGTTCGATGTCTATTTTTCCGGAGAAATCCTGGAAGGCCAGGATATCCAGGAAGTCAGAGAAGCCATCGGCAAAATATTCAAACTGTCGGGAAAAAGTCTGGATGCCCTGTTCTCTGGCGAACCAAGACGCATAAAGAAAGATCTCAACGTAAAAAAGTCCGGACACTTCCGCGAAGTGTTCCGCAAGGCAGGCGCAGCCGTTCAGATCGTACCCGCTGGCCAGAAACCACAGCAAACCACACTTTCGAATACAGCAGCCACGTCACCGGAGGCGTCTTCCGCTCTGAAACTCGCCCCCATGGGTTCGGAACTCAGCGGCCAACCCCGCGAGACTGAACAGGCTGTCCCGGCACCTTCCCCTGCTGCAACCGATCTGGATATCGCACCTATTGGCCCCATCCCCGGTGAGCCATCGCCCGAACCCGCAGACATCAATACCGGTGATTTGCAGGCAGCGCCTGCGGCGAGTGGTTCTCTGGAAGAATTCGTCGTACAAAAGGACCCCGTACCCCTGCCCGATATCAGTTCGCTGGAACTGGTAAAGGAAGACAAGCCGATTCAGGAAGAAACCTCGGACAGCACCGATCCCCTTCCCGAAACAGGTCACCTGGAAGTGGCGCCGGCCCAGACGGGTTCCCTGGAGCAATTTGCCCAGGAAAAAGAACCCGTACCCATCCCCGATATCAGCAGCCTGTCACTGGACAAGTGAAAGGCTGACCAGGAAACGCCCCAGAGGGTGGCGATTCTCGAACAGCAGCGGCGTGCGCCGGTCATCATCGGCCAACCAGACATAAAGCGGACGATGGGCAGCACCGGGTTCACCTTCTTCGACGGCATCGAAGCGCAGTTTCCATGCTAGATGCTTTCTTCCGGCCACCTCGATGTGATGCCGCTTTCGCACTTTAACCATGTAGTGATACAGATGCTTGCCATCGGTGACAGGGAAATGGTATTCCTTGCCCGGTTCCAGGGGCCGGGTGCGCACTACCTGCAGCATGGAAAGCCAGTCCAGCAGTCCGTCCTCCAGCCCATGCCGTGAATACTTGTGGAACTCGAAGGTCTCTCCCGGTCCCAGCCATTGTTGCAGTGACGCGGGAAACAACCTTTGCCCCACACTTTTGCCTTTTTGTCGAAAGCGCAACAGCTGGCGCTGCCCGACATCCACCCAGTTGATTTCATGCTTGACCCTGGAGGTTTTCTGGTATTTCTCCAGCGCCAGCATGTGCTTCCTGTCGGGAGAGTAGAGGCTGCGATAACGCACCCTGAACGGGAAATGCTCTTCCACGAAGTCATAGGGTTTGGAAGTGACCCGCAGGGTCGTCTGCAGCACTCTTCCCCGTTCCGCAAGCTGTATATATTGGCTGGCCAGCTGAATCGCGGCAATGGGGATTTTCTTACCTGCGCTGAAAGGGCCTTTGTAACTCGCTTCATAGCGAAGTGTTTCCGCATCGGCCACGGCATGGCCGCACAACATTGTTGCAAGCAGCAAAAACCAGCCGATCTGCCTAGGCATCTTCATCGCCCGGGATATCCAGACCGGCGTGCAAATCGTGTTCAAACTGGGCAAAGGCTTCCTCCGGCCCGATCACCACCAGGATATCCCCGCCATCCAGCTTGTGGCGCCTCGGATCGGTCGCAAAAATCAGGTTGTCTCCATATTCACGATCGACTACTCCCAGCACGATAAGGTTGTAACGCTCGTTCAAAGAAAGCTCATCCAGATACTTTCCATGAATATAGCTGTCTTCCTGTATATGGATTTCTGCAATATCCAGGTCAACCCGCCCAAACACCGTGCGATCCATGGTTTCTGCGATCAGTGAGCGGTTCATGTGCTCATAGACTTTATAGCCACTGATACGGTATGGGTCGATCACCTTGGTAGCACCCGCAGCATACAGGCGTACGATGGTATCTCTCACCCCGCTGATTGACACGATGAGCAGATCCGGTGCGATGGCGCGGGCGGATATGAGCAGAAAAACGTTGCTCGCGTCATTGTCGAGCAATGCAAACAGGATATCGACGCCACCACCAATGCCCACGCGCTTGAGGGCATCGTCATCCTGCAGGTTGATCTGCTCCACAGCAAAGCCCCGGGTTCGCGCCTCCTCCACATCGGCATTGATGTCATCCACCATCTTTACGGACTCCCCCCGCTCCGTGAGCTGACGGGCCACTTCCATGCCAACGGGACCGCTCCCCACTACCACAACTTTTTTTGGCGATTTACGCATAGCGGGTTAGTTCTTTTTCCTGAGTGTCTGCATTTCCATCTTTATCAGGCGCGTTTCGCTTTCAGTTTCTGCCGGATATGCAACACACTGTACTTGTGCCCGAACACCAGCAGCATGTCATCACCCAACAGGACAAAATCCGCGCCGGGATTGAATTGGAAACGCAGTGATTCCAGATCAAAATGACTGCGCACATGGTCACTGCGGCGATCCGGTGAGGTGATGACGCCAAACAGGATAAGACGCATATCCTCCAAGAGCAATTCCCCGATGGTTTTTCCGTCCATCCACGAACCGGCGGGAACCTTGATGGACTCCAACGTAATATCATTCTCCCCCATGACGATGTCGTGGATGGCTTCGAAAGCAACCGGCTGCCCTACATATTCCCCCGCGATCAGGCCGACGATCTTGAATGGCTCCAGCGCATGATTGGCGCCTGCAAGCATCAGTTTTTTCAACGTCTGATGATGATTTGCACGAGATATGATCTCGACGTTTTCGTCCAGCTGGCGTGCCGACAAGGTGACAAAAACATTGATAACGTCATCCCCTGTAAGGCAGAGCACCTTCCCCGCCGATCTGCCCACACCCAGCGTCCGCAGCAGACCGATGCGCTCCGCCTTGCCCTGTACCACCAGATAGCCTTCACGCCGTGCCAGTTGCACCGCTTCTTCATCACATTCGATGACCACAAAAGGCAGCTTGTCTCTGGCAAGATACTCGGCTACTACCTGGCCAACCCGCCCGAATCCACAAACGACGGTGTAGCCTCTTTCCTTTTCCAGCAGCATGGCCACCCGGCGATCGCGCACCTCACCCATCTTTTCCTGGAAAGCGGAAACGATGATGGATGTGAAAAAGGAGATCACCCCCAGCCCACTGACGATCAACACCATGGTAACCAGCCGTCCCTCGATGGTATGGGGCGTGATATCCCCGTAACCCACGGTGGATATAGTCACCAGTGCCCAATAGATGCTCTCGAAAAAGCCTTCCACATGCCCGCCGGCCTGTGGTGACTCGAACATATAGATCGCCGAGGATGCCACCAGCAGCACAAAGGTGAGAAAACCAAGCAGGGTGATAAGTTCGACACGCTTTTCCCGCAGTATGGAACCGAACTGCTGCATGCTCTGGGCATAGCGAAAGACCTTGAACAGGCGGAACAGCAGGAACAGGCGCAGGATACGCAGGGCGCGATAGCTCGGGACGATGGCGAGCAGGTCGATAATGGCCATGGGTGAGCTGATATAGCGCCATTTGCTGCGCATCACAGCGCGAAACACCTTGCTCAACCGGAAACGCTCATTGATCAACTCACTTTTTTCATATTCTTCCAGCACGATCTTGTGTACATCATCATAGACCCACAGACGCCCCAGATATTCCAGTATAAAAAAAACCAGAACCGTATTTTCAAACCAGTCGGCCCACGCCCCAAGGTGATGCTTTACGCTGAAGAGCAGAACAAAGACACTGCTGATGACCATCAGCATCATGAACACATCGAAATAGGGACGAATACGGGAATGTGGATTCTCCAGAAGATCGTACACCGCCTTTTTCTTGCGCTGGTAGCCTTCAGACTCCTCCAGCTCGTATGCGGTCTGAATCACAAAATCCGGGATACTCATGGCGCAGCGACCACCTCCAGACGCTCGGTTTCAGCCAGTTGCACCCGCCGGCCATCCAGCGTGACAAAATAGCGTTCCTGCAACTCACCACGATAAACCCGGTATGTGCTGACCCTTCCCGAACCACTGTCAATCACCTGCACCTGCATAATCTGATGGCTATCCCGCCAATTGAGGTAGATAATCACAGCCGTGCCTGCCAGCATCATTACGACGACCGATATGGCCAGCACCTTTACCCAGGGGCTTCTGGCTTTCTTTACCGGCGGTGGGGCGGGACTCCTTGACGGGCGTCCCCGGAACCGAACCATGGCAAACACCACTGCCGCCACAGCCAGAGTAAAAAGTATTTTTGTCAGCATGAACGAATGGGAATTTCCTTTGCTATCATGGACTCAAAGTAACACCAATCAACACATATGAAAACTATCACCCCACTTATTATTCTGCTGCTGTTTCTGCTCATTGGCTGCAGTGAACCGGAAAAACCCACGGTCACTCTCTATCTCGCCATGCAGCGTGGCGATATCGAACAGATCGAACGCCATATCGCCTGGGGAACGGACATGAACCAGCTGGACAGGGACGGTCATGCCCCGCTGCATGTTGCCGTGCGCAAGGGGCGCATCGCCATCACGCGTTTGCTGATCAAGGAAGGTGTGGATGTCAACATCAAAGACACCAAAGGTCACACGGCCATGTACCACGCCGTATTCACCGCCAACCCGCGCATCGCCGATCTGCTGCTGGAGGCTGGCGCCAACCTGGATGCGACGGCACTGCTGCTGGAGATCGTGCAGCAGGGCATCAAAGAGCGTGAAGCCATTCGCTATCTGGTCAATCATGGCGCCAATCTGGAAGTCAGGGACAGCAACGGCGATACCCCGCTGCTGATCGCCATTCGCAAAGGTAATCACAAACTGGCCAAGCACCTGGTCAACTTCGGCGCCAATGTCACCGTAACTGACGCCGGGGGAAAAACGGCGTTGGAAATTGCAAAATCTCTGGATTTGAGCGATATTGCGCTGCTTTTACGGCGTAACGGCGCCACCTGAAGGAGTTCACTACCCCATGGCAAGCACACCTGACGAAATCAGCATCAGTTATAAAGAAGGCGACCTGGAACTGGTCAAGGAACTGGACAAGCAGATCCTCACCAAAGGCGCCTGGACCACCATCATCTTCCGCTACCAGGACTGGAACAACACCAAGCAGGAATACGGCCCCGAAAAATACACCATTCGCCGCTACCAGAAACGTAACGGCGAATACATGGCCAAGTCCAAGTTCAACATTTCCAGCAAGGATCAGGCAAAAAAGATCATCGAGGCGCTCAACAACTGGATCGATGACTGATCAAGAATCAGCTGTTGATGGGTACTGAAGAACTGGCGTACGGCGCCATCCTCATGGGGCTGTTCGGCGGCCTTGCCATTTTCCTGTATGGCATGGAACTGCTGACCAATGCACTGAAAGCCAGTACCGGACGCCATCTGAAAACCCTGCTGGCGCGCATGACCAGGAGCCGCTTCAAGGGCGTGATTGCCGGCGCCCTGGTCACCGCCATCATCCAGTCGTCTTCGGTTACCACCGTGCTGGTGGTCGGCTTTGTGTCCGCTGGCCTGATGCATCTGTCACAAACTATTCCCATCATCATGGGTGCCAGTATCGGCACCACGATCACCGCCCAGATCATCGCATTCAAGATCACACATTTCGCCCTGTTCTTCATCGCGCTGGGTTTTGCCATGCAGTTCCTCAGCAAAAACGAAGTGCTGCAGCGCGCCGGCACCATGATCTTCGGCTTCGGTATGATCTTCTTCGGCATGAGCCTCATGGGCGACGCCACCTCGCCCCTGAAGGACTATCCGCCCTTCATCAGGTTTCTGCAGGAGATGGAACATCCGCTGTTCGGCATCCTTGCCAGTGCCGGCTTCACCGCATTGGTGCAAAGTTCATCCGCCACGACCGGCGTGATTATCGTCCTGGCCACCCAGGGGCTGATTACACTGGATCAAGGCATCGCCATGGTTTTTGGCGCCAACATCGGCACCTGCGTTACCGCCCTGCTGGCAGCCATCGGGAAATCCCGGGAGGCACTGCGCGCCGCCATGGTGCATATCACCTTCAATACCCTGGGCGTATTCGTCTGGTTCTGGATCATTCCGGAATTTGCCGCACTGATTCGCAGTATCTCTCCCCTTTATGCAGGATTGGAGGGCATAAAACGCCTGGCCGCGGAAACACCCCGGCAGATCGCCAATGCCCACACGCTGTTCAACGTGGGCAATACCCTGCTGTTCATCGGTTTTACACCCTGGTTTGCAAAACTGGTGACCTGGATGATCCCGGTTACCAGGGAAGAAAAAGCCAGCAAGGTGGCGCCCAAATATCTGGACAAAACCTTGCTGGATACGCCAACGCTCGCACTGGATCGGGTACGCATGGAAATCGGCCGCGTAGCCGAGCGGGTGCTGCCCATGCTGCGCAAGGGCGTGAAGCTGGCCATGGATGGCACAGCGGAAGAGCTCTCCGAACTGAACCGTATGGACAGCAAAATCGGCATGCTGCATGGTCCCATACTGGATTACCTGCGCAAACTGTCCAAGGGAGATCTCAGCAGCAAGGAAGTGGAACTAGCGCATCATTACCTTGCCATCGCATCCTATTATGAAAACATCGGCGACGGCTTGAAACTGCATCTCATCCACTTGGGGCGCAAACGCGTCCAGGAAGGCCTGGTCGTCGGAGAAAAGACCCGGGAGCTCATCGAAGAACTGGTGGATGATCTGATCCATTTGCTGGAGGAAGCCACCCAGGCAGTCAC
>DTXR01000513.1 GCA_012962365.1 Chromatiaceae bacterium
GCGGGCGAGCTGAAGCAGCTGCAACATCGTGGCGAGATCGTGGAAACTCTGAAACACAAGGTGCTGGGCATGATTTTCGAAAAGTCATCCACCCGCACCCGCGTCTCTTTCGAAGCAGGCATGACTCAGCTCGGTGGCGCCGCCATGTTCCTCTCGCCCAATGACACCCAACTGGGGCGCGGCGAACCCATCGAGGATACGGCCCGTGTGTTGTCACGCATGGTGGATTGCGTGATGATCCGCACCTTCGAACACGAGAAAGTCGAGCGTTTCGCCGAGTATTCCCATGTGCCGGTCATCAACGGCCTGACTGACCTTGTGCATCCCTGCCAGTTGCTGGCGGACATGCAGACCTGGTTCGAGCACCGCGGCGACATCCAGGGCAAGACTGTCGCCTGGATCGGTGATGGCAACAACATGTGCCATTCCTATATCAATGCTGCCCGCCAGCTCGATTTCCAGCTGCACATCGCCTGCCCCGAGGGCTATGACCCGGATTCTCAGGTGCTTGCACCCGCGAGCGACCGCTGTACCGTTTTCCGCGACCCCATGCAGGCAGCCGCTGGCGCCGATCTCATCGTGACCGATGTCTGGGCGAGCATGGGCCAGGAAGAGGAACAGAAACAGCGCGAGCAGGCTTTTGCGGGCTACGAGGTAAACTCGGCACTTATGGCCGAAGCTGCATCAGATGCCCTGTTCATGCACTGTCTGCCCGCCCATCGCGGCGAGGAAGTGGCTGCGGAAGTCATCGACGCGGAAGGTACCGTCGTCTGGGAAGAGGCGGAAAATCGCCTCCACGCTCAAAAAGCCCTGCTGGAATTTCTGCTGACCTGAATCCCGCTTGCAAGTACAATACGCCCCAATGCTTTTCGGACCGAACGCTGTCATGGATTTCAAATCGACCAAATCCCTCCTGATGATCCTGCTGCTTCTGGCCGCTTTTGGCGCCCAGGCAGAAACCCGCTATGTGACAGATCAGGCGAAAATCACCATGCGCAGCGGCGAAAGCGCCAAACATCGCATCGTGCGAATGCTGCCCTCCGGCACTGCGGTTACAGTGCTCAGCACCAATGCCGGCAGTGGCTACAGCAAGATCCGCCTGGCAGACGGAAAAACCGGCTATGTGCTGACCCGTCAGCTGCTCACCCAGCCCGTGGCAAGGGATCGCATCGTCAAACTGGAAGCACGCATCAAGGAACTGGAAGCCTCACCCGGCGAGTTGAGCAGCAAGCTGGCCAAGCTTTCGCGTGAACATGATGCGCTGAAGCAGGCCCACCAGGCCCTGCAATCGGAAAAAGATGCCATCCAATCAGAATTGGCCGAACTGAAACGCACCTCTGCCAACGCAGTGCAGATTGCCCAGGAACGCAAAACCCTGCGCAAGCAGGTGGCCACCATGAGCCGTGATCTTGCCAACCAGGAACAGGAGATCCGTGAGCTGAAGAACAATTCAACGCAGCGCTGGTTCCTTATCGGCGGCGGCGTGCTGTTGGGCGGTATTCTGCTCGGGCTGGTACTGCCGCACCTTCGGGTTAAAAAACGCAAGGATTCCTGGGGATCGCTCTAATACCTTATGGATTTGTAGTCCAGAGTGAAACGCAGGTCATACACGGCTCCCATGCTGTGCAGCTTGCGAAGCTTTGCCCTATGGCCGTCGATTTGCCACTCACCGTCCCTGGGCGCCATGATCGCCTTGTACATGTCCTCGGACAGGTCACAACCCAGTGTTTTTTCCAGAAGCTTGTCTACATAATCCGAAAACGCCTTGAGAACCCCCTGGGGCTGGCGGTAAGACCCCATCCGCAACTCCAGGATCTGCTTGTGCGCCCCGGTCTCACTGCCCAGCACCCGGTACTGCAGATCGCTGGCAGCGGCCGGCTCTCCCTGGGGGAGTTTCTTGCGCGTACTCCCGCAAGCCCAACTGCCGCCCCGCTGTTCCCGGTATTTCTTCGACCCGGGAATACCCAGATCCACCATGTAGCCACACAGCACCTGGGGTGACTGTCCCATGAATGCCTCACCGGCAAAGACAGAAACCGCGGGCAGCAATAAAGCAGCTGTCAAGCCGGTGCCAAACAGCCTGTTCATCATCCCGTTCTGCGTTGCATTGGACAGCCCCGTCACTTTTCTATCTGGCTGACATCACGCACCGCACCTTGGGCGGCATCCGTGGTCATGGCTGCGTAAGCACGCAATGCAGGGGATACCACCCGATCGCGGCTGGCGGGTTTCCAGGGGTGTTCGCTCAGCTCCATGGCATTGCGCCGCTGCCCCAGTTCCTCGTCACTGAGCGCGATACGAATACGGCGTCCGGGAATGTCGATCTCGATGATATCGCCTTCCTGCACCAAGCCGATATTGCCGCCACCCGCCGCTTCCGGAGAGACATGGCCGATGGACAGCCCGGAAGTGCCGCCGGAAAAACGTCCGTCGGTGATCAGGGCGCATTCCTTGCCCAGCCCTTTCGATTTGAGATAGCTGGTGGGATAGAGCATCTCCTGCATCCC
>DTXR01000514.1 GCA_012962365.1 Chromatiaceae bacterium
ATAGTGTCGGGAAACAGAAACCCAGGACAAAGGCATCAGATCGGCTTTATTGCCCATTTCAAATTGGATAGCACCCTCATCAGCAGTATTCAAACTCCTCGCGCCACTGGTCAACCAGCGGCTCACTACCTTAGCCCTGGGAAACTTCCAGCGATTGTTCCGGCCCGCCGAAAACAGGACAAAACGGGCGCGAGTAGCATCGACAAACTGCCCGGAAGACGAACTGGCGCTGCCATGGTGCGCGGCTACCACGACCTCGTTGAGCAATTTATCCGGTACATTCTGCAATAGCCATTCTTCTCCCGACCGCTCGATATCGCCGGTAAGCAACACCGCCTGACCGGCAGCGGAAACCCTCAGCACACATGATGCATTGTTTCCTTCGAGCATGGCGCCCCCTGGCGGATAGAGAACTTCAAACCGTACGCCGTCCCACCACCAGACCTCGCCTGCCTCACAACGGCGAGCAGCCAATGGATTGTCCAGTCTGGCAGGCTCACCAGTCAGTATTTCCCCGACAGGTACCTTCCTGAGCAAATCCGGCGCACCGCCGACATGATCGATGTCGCCATGGCTCAGTATCAGTTTATCGACATGGCGAATACCCTGGGCTTCCAGATAAGGCAACAGCACCACAGACCCCGTATTGAACCCCGAGGGATACCCCGGCCCCGTATCGAAAACCAGCACATGGTTGGCAGTGCGCACCACGGCGGACAGACCCTGCCCCACATCCAGCAAGGTAAAGCGGAAATGATTTGCCGCTGGAGGCATGACGCGTTGGCTGTACAACACAGCACTTAAAACAAGTGCCGACAAGGCCGACAGCAACCAGACAGGGTGAACATTCAGTTTTCTGAAGCGCCGCATCCCCAATAAAGCCAGTATTCCGAATACAGGTAAAGCAGCCCCCGCCGTTCCTTGCCAGTCGGGCATTGGCGACCACTGGGCCACCCTGCCCAGCACCCAGAGCATCCTGTCGAGCAGGCCACCCAAAACCGGAAACAGCAACTGCCCGAGGCCGGGATGCACCATCAACAACAGTGCAGCCACCAGCGAGAAGGGAACGATCAAGGTACCAAAAACGGGGATTGCCACAAGATTGACCAGAGGAGACACCACAGAGACAGGCAAGTGCTGCCAGACAAGAATCGGAGCCAACGCCAGGGCAATGCCCAATTGCAGCCACAACCAGGAAAACCGTCCACCTGATCGTGGCGCAAGATACAAAATGGCGCCCACCGCACCGAACGACAGCCAGATCCCAGCAGACACGACGGATAGCGGATCCCACACGACAACGGCAAACAACGCCAGCCCGAGCACATGAAAGGGGCTTACCGGGCGGCGCAGTATTACCCCCGCCATGACGATCGACAACATGATCAATGCACGCTGGGTTGGGACAGAAAATCCCGCGAGGGCGGCATAGGCCAGAGCCGCACTCATGGCAAATGGTGCGGCAGCTACAGCGGCCGGCCATCGGGAACACAAACCAGGAAAACGGCGCCAGCCCCACCGAAACAGAAAATACGCCAAAGCGGCAATGAGACCGATGTGCAAACCGGATATCGCAATGAGATGACTGGTGCCTGTCGCAGCGAACATAGCCTTGTCTTCCCTGGAAAGGCCGGAACGATCACCAACCACCAACGCGCCAATCCCTCCCGCCGCCCGCCGGGACAGCCCCGATTGATGGACATGTTCCAAGACGGCCTGGCGCAGGCGATCCAGCGATGGCCGCTGACTGCCCAATGGCCTTCCTACACCCTTCACGTATCCCGTATAGCGCACGCCCCGGGCGTACAGCCACCCTTCGTAATCGAACCCGCCAGGATTGTGATAGCCATGGGCCGGTTTCAGGCGCAAAGGCAGCAGCCATCTGTTGCCGGCAACCAGTCTTGGCGCATGTTCATACCAGGAGATACGGAATCGCCACTTGCCCGTCAGGTCAGTTTTTCCCTGCTGCAGACGATCTGCTTCAAAGAAAAAGCGCATGCGATGCCGGTTGCTGTGGGGAATATCCTGAATAGTGCCGGAAGCAAGAATGACGTCCTGCAGCAAATTTTCGGGGACAGGCTGTGGCTGGGTCGAGATCCCGTGAATCTGGCTCCATAAAAAACCGCCAAAAAAGGCGCACAACCATGCCACCTGCGAAAACCGCCACCAACACCAAAGCACCGGAAGCAACAGCAATAACCAGGCATTGTCCGGTAATGCCGGCAGGTGCTGAAAGACGTACGCGCCGAAGGCAAATCCCGTCGCTTTGAATAACACACCCCCTCCCTGGGTTGTGATGATCCAGCCCCAAAATAGTATTTCGGGGTTTTATTGATCTGAAGCATGCAATGTTGAATTACGCTGGTCAAGTCGGGCGGATCATGCTTGAATGAATCATTCAGCACGCATGCTTTGTATCGCACCTTCGTTCATGCCCAGGCACCTGCTCCGACAATACACGCCAGATCCGAAAAAACTGTGTGATCACAAGCACATGAGGATTTTCGGGCGCTATCTTCTGGATCAGAATCTGTGGCATCTGAATCGGCGCTCCGTATCCGGCGCCTTCGCTGTGGGCCTGTTCTGGGCCATGATCCCCATACCGATGCAAATGGTCGCCGCTGCGGGGACAGCCATCCTTTCGAGGGTGAATCTGCCGGTGTCGGTCGCCCTGGTGTGGCTGAGCAATCCCCTGACCATGCCACCCATCTTCTATTTCAACTATCTTGTCGGCACCTGGCTGCTGCCCCATCAGGAACCCATGAAAGACATGGAAATATCACTGGAATGGTTTACACACAGCATGGGGGAAATCTGGCAGCCCCTCTATCTGGGTTCGGTGATGGTCGGCGTGACCCTGGCGACCCTGGGCTATGTTGCGATGCGCATGTACTGGCGCTGGCATGTGGTTGCCCAGTACAGAAAACGTCAGCAGGGGCGCAACAAACCGTCTTCCAGCTGAAACACCCTGTCCATACGCCCGGCGAGTCCGGGATCATGGGTAACGATGATGAAGCTGGTACCCTGCTCCCGATTCAGTTCCAGCATGAGTTTATAGATACCCGCTGCGGTTCCCGGGTCGAGATTACCCGTCGGTTCGTCCGCGAGTACGCACCCCGGATTTGATACCAGCGCACGGGCTACGGCGGTGCGCTGGCGCTCTCCGCCAGACAGTTCGGAGGGCTTGTGTGCTATGCGCTTCTCCAGCCCCACCTTCACCAGCATATCCCTCGCCTTCTCCTTTGCGCTGGCGATGGTCGTCTTGCGCAGAAGCAGCGGCATGGCCACATTTTCCAGGGCGGTGAATTCCGCCAGCAGATGATGGAACTGGTAGATGAAACCGAGATGACGGTTGCGCAAATGACAGCGCCTGGCCTCTGGCAGGGTGCCAAAGGCTTCTCCATTGAGCAATACCTCTCCAGCATCCGGGTCATCCAGCCCCCCCAAACAATGGAGCAGAGTGCTCTTTCCCGAGCCCGAAGCACCCAGGATACCGATCTGTTCGCCTGGCTTTACGGCCAGATCCACACCACGCAGTACCGGCACTTCTGCAGGTCCGGTGGTAAAGGTACGGCACACCCCCCTGCTTTCCAGTACGGCTTCACTCATAGCGCAAAGCCTCCGCCGGCAGGGTGCGATACGCATTCCAGGCGGGATACAGTGTCATGAGAAAACTGCAAAGGAAGGAGCCCACACCGACCAGCATCACATCTTCCCAGCGCACCTGCGAGGGCAGCATGCTGATGTAATACACACTTGGATCGATGAACTGCACTTGAAAAAGGGACTCGATCCATCCCACTGCCTGTTCCACATTCAGTGCCAGCAGCACACCCAGCACC
>DTXR01000515.1 GCA_012962365.1 Chromatiaceae bacterium
CGGCGAATGCCGGGATCCAGTAGAATCAACCACATAGATTCCGGCCTTCGCCGGAATGACCAATTAATCAGGGTTTCCCTAACTTCGATTTCAAATCCAAGGCTCAGGCGGATCAGGCCACCCGCGCCCTGGAGTCTCTGCGCAATAATCTGGTTCACGGCCAATTCATCACCGCCCAGGATTGGCCCCAAATTGCGCGTTTAAGCTAGCGGTTTCTGGACGGTCACCAAAACAATTAGCCCGGAAAGGAGGCCTAGGTTGCGGGACGCAAAGATGCTGTTTACCGAATCCGCTTTGATCAACGCCGCTTGCGCGCCGCCACCCGCAGCCGCAGGGCGTTGAGCTTGATGAAGCCCTCGGCGTCCTTCTGATCATAAGCGCCTGCATCGTCATCAAAGGTGGCGATGGCTTCATCGAACAGGCTGTTGCTCTCGGATTTGCGTCCGGCGATGATGACATTGCCCTTGTACAGCTTCACCCGCACCACGCCGTTGACCACTTCCTGGGTCTGATCGATGGCCGCCTGCAGCATTTCCCGTTCGGGAGACCACCAGAAGCCGTTGTAGACGATCTTGGCATAACGGGGCATGAGTTCGTCTTTCAGATGGGAGGCCTCACGATCCAGGGTCAGGGACTCCATGGCGCGGTGGGCCTTGAGCATGACGGTGCCGGCAGGAGTTTCGTAACAGCCCCGGGACTTCATGCCCACAAAACGGTTTTCCACAATATCGTCCCGGCCCACGCCGTTTTCACCCCCCACTTTGTTGAGATACTCCATGACTTCGGAAGCGGACATGGTCTTGCCGTCAATGGCCACGATGTCGCCTTTCCTGTAGGTCAGCTCCAGATAGGTTGGCTCATCCGGCGCCTTCTCCGGGGAAACCGTCCAGCGCCACATGTCTTCTTCCGGTTCGTTCCAGGGATCTTCCAGGATGTCGCCCTCGTAGGAAATATGCAGCAGATTGGCATCCATGGAGTACGGCGACTTCTTGCCAGCTTTGGCAAAATCCACGTCAATGCCGTGCTCAGCCGCATAGGCCATGAGCTTTTCCCGGGACAGCAGATCCCACTCCCGCCACGGGGCGATGATCTTTACATCCGGCATCAGGGCATAGGCGCCCAGCTCGAAGCGCACTTGGTCGTTACCCTTACCCGTGGCGCCGTGGGAAATGGCATCCGCGCCGGTTTCTTTGGCGATCTCCACCAGACGCTTGGCAATGAGAGGGCGGGCGATAGATGTGCCCAGCAGGTATTCACCTTCGTAGATGGCATTGGCGCGAAACATGGGAAACACATAGTCCCGGGCGAACTCTTCACGCAGATCTTCGATGTAGATCTCCTCGATGCCCATCGCCTCGGCCTTGGCCCGCGCCGGCTCGACCTCTTCACCCTGTCCCACATCGGCGGTGAAGGTCACAACCTCGCAACCGTATTCATCTTCCAGCCATTTGAGAATCACCGAGGTATCCAGACCTCCGGAATAGGCCAGCACCACCTTGTTTACCTTGTTTTTCGACATTTGAACTACCCGCTGCAAATTACGTTTATGACGATAAACAGCAAATTATACCTGCTACACCCCGATTCAGGATAAAATTAGCGTTTTTTGCCACGGAGCATCCCATGCGCACTTCACAGTTTCCCCTGCAGACGCTGAAGGAGACCCCGGCGGACGCCGAAATTCCCAGCCACCGTCTCATGCTGCGGGCGGGTCTGATCCGCAAGCTGGCATCGGGCCTTTATGTGTGGCTGCCCCTGGGATTACGGGTGCTGCGCAAGGTGGAACGCATCGTGCGTGAGGAAATGGACAGATCCGGCGCCCTGGAACTGTCCATGCCCGTGGTGCAGCCTGCCGAGCTGTGGCAGGAATCGGGGCGCTGGGAACAGTACGGCCCGGAATTGCTGCGCTTCCACGACCGCCACAACCGGGAGTTCTGTCTGGGTCCCACCCATGAGGAGATCATCACGGAACTGGCGCGCAACCAGCTCAAGAGCTATCGCCAGCTGCCGGTAAACTTCTACCAGATCCAGACCAAGTTCCGCGACGAGATCCGCCCGCGTTTCGGTGTCATGCGCGCCCGGGAGTTTCTCATGAAGGATGCCTATTCCTTCCACACAGATCAGGAATCCCTGCAGCAGACCTATGACCTGATGCATGCCACCTACAGCCGCATCTTCGAACGCTGCGGTCTGAACTTCCGTCCCGTGGCGGCAGACACAGGCGCCATCGGCGGCAGCGGCTCCCACGAATTCCATGTCCTGGCCGATGCCGGCGAAGACGCCATCGCCTTCTCCACGGAAAGCGACTACGCCGCCAACGTGGAGCTGGCAGAGGCCATTCCCGTCACCAGCGAGCGCCCCGCACCCGGCAGGGACATGATGCTGGTGGATACCCCCGATGCCAGGACCATCCAGGAACTGGTTGAGCAGTTCGATCAGCCCGTCGGACAGACGGTAAAGACCCTGGTGGTGGAAGCCGCCGAAGGGGGGCTTATCGCCCTGCTGGTGCGTGGCGATCACGAACTGAACGAAATCAAGGCGGAGAAACTTCCCCAGGTCGCCTCTCCCCTGCGCTTCGCCACGGAAGAAGAGATCCGCGAGGCCATCGGCGCCGGACCGGGCTCCCTGGGGCCGGTGAATCTGCCCATTCCCGTCATCGCAGACCGATCCGTGGCCGTGCTGGCGGACTTTTCCGCCGGTGCCAACATGGACGGCAAGCACTGTTTCGGCATCAACTGGGAGCGGGATGCTCCCCTGCCCGAGGTGGCAGATATTCGCAACGTGGTGGAAGGCGACCCCAGCCCCGACGGCAAGGGCCTGCTCACCATCGCCCGGGGCATCGAGGTGGGCCACATTTTCCAGCTGGGCACTAAGTACAGCGAGGCGCTGAATGCCACGGTGTTGGACGAAAACGGCAAGGCGGTGACCATGACCATGGGCTGCTACGGCATTGGCGTGTCCCGGGTCGTCGGTGCCGCCATCGAGCAACACCATGACGACAGGGGCATCGTCTGGCCCCTGAGCATCGCGCCTTTCCAGGTCTCTCTGCTGCCCATGCAGATGAAGAAATCGGAAAAAGTCCGGAAAGCCACGGAAAATCTGTACCAGGAACTGCTGGATGCCGGCATCGAGGTGCTGTTCGATGACCGCGATCAACGCCCCGGCGTGATGTTCGCCGATCACGAACTCATGGGCATTCCCATGCGCGTGGTGGTAGGCGAGCGCAGTCTGGATAAGGGTGAGGTGGAATTCCGCGCCCGAGACGCCGATGATAACGAGATGATTCCCCTGGACGGCATCATCGGTCACATACAACAACAAATGGAAGCCAACTCATGACCCGAGCCAGCTCTTTCGACAAAGAAGAATTGATCAAATGCGGCCACGGCGAGCTCTTTGGGCCCGGCAATGCCCAGCTCCCCATCGACAACATGCTGATGATGGATCGCATCACCCACATCGCCGATGCAGGCGGCCAGCACGGCAAGGGGCTGATTCATGCCGAGCTCGACATCAAGCCGGATCTGTGGTTTTTCGAATGCCATTTTCCGGGTGATCCGGTCATGCCCGGCTGTCTGGGCCTGGATGCCATGTGGCAGTTGGTCGGTTTCTATCTGGGCTGGCTGGGCAGTCCCGGCCACGGTCGCGCCCTGGGTGTGGGCGAGGTGAAATTCACCGGCCAGGTATTGCCAAATGCCGGCATCGTAAAATATACCATCGACATAAAAAGGGTTATTGCCCGTAAGCTGGTACTGGGCATCGCCGACGGCAAACTGGAAGTGGACGGCCGGGAGATCTATACCGCCAAGGATTTGCGTGTGGGCCTGTTCACATCCACGGAAGGCTTCTGAGGGGGAGTTCACATTCTATACACCTGGGCGTGTCAATCGTGAATTTTCGGGTATAGGCTGGGTATTCTCGATACTGATATTGAATGCCCATGAACAGTAATAGTCAGGGATCAGACCTGCATTTGCTCCAGGTGAGCGACTGTCATCTTTACGCAGACCCGGCGGGCTCTTTGCTCGGACTGAACACGCTGGATTCTTTCCAGCAGGTACTCGACAGCGCCTGCAAAAACCAGACACCGGACATGATTATCGTCACCGGTGATCTGGTGCATGACGGCTCCAAGAAAGGCTACAAGACGCTCGCCAAAACACTCGCCGGAACCGGCTGTCCCAGTGCGGCCATCCCCGGCAATCATGACCACATTCTGAGCATGCAGAATGTGCTGAAAAAACACCATATTCCCGCCGGTGGAAAGATCGATCTCGGAAACTGGCGCCTGATCATGCTCAATTCACAGGTGCCTGGCAAGGAACATGGACACCTCTCGCCGGCCGAACTGGAACTACTGGATGAAGCATTGGCGAATGCACCGCCCCATGTGCTGATTTTCCTTCACCACCAGCCCGTCCCTGTGGGCAACCAGTGGCTAGACAAGATTGGCCTGGACAACGCCAGCGAACTGTTTTCCAGAATCAAGGACAACCCGGCGGTTAAGGGCATCGTGTGGGGGCATGTGCACCAGCCCTGGGAAGGGCAGCTTGGCCATATTCAGTTGCTGGCAACACCATCAACCTGCATACAATTTGCTCCCGGCCAGGATGAATTTGGCCTGGACAGCCAACCCCCTGGCTGGCGTATGCTGACACTGGGAAAAACCGGTGACCTGCACTCCCAGGTTCATCATATTTCGCGTATGCCCAAGGGCTTGATCGCGGATTCAGGGGGTTACTGAACAATCCAGCACGACTGGAACAGATTCGCCTGCCACGATCCCCGAGGCGGTATGTTGCAGCCGTAACGCCAGCACCTCAACTCCTGCTTCCACCACTTCCCGCAACAAACAGGCGTAGTCGGGATCGATATGCTCCGCAGGGCGGAAACAACTGCCTTCCGGTCGATTCAGTGCATACAGGATCACTCCCCGACAACCCCTGGCTACCAGTTGCTGCAAAACCCGCAAGTGCTTGCTGCCTCTGACGGAAACCGCATCGGGAAAGCCCAGACAATCGCCTTGCACCAGGGTGACATTCTTTACTTCGACCCAGGCATCGGCATTTCCGCCATGGGAGAGAAACAGATCGAGACGGCTGCGCCGGTCATCCAGCGGGGGCACTTTTTCCCGCTCGATACGGCCGTAACCACCCAGTTCCGGGATCCGGTGCCTGGCAAGCGCTTCTTCGATCACCGGGTTGCTGCGCTGGGTGTTCACACCCACCCAGCCATTACCCATATCCACGCGTTCCAGCGTCCAGGCCAGCTTGCGCCGGGGATTGTCACTGTGACTGAGTTGAACCGGCGCACCAGGCTTCCAACACCCTGTCATGCGACCGGTGTTGGACACATGGGCCACCACCAGCTCACCATTGTCCAGCTCTACATCCGCCAAAAACCGCTTGTAGCGTTTCAAAATATGTCCATTAGTGAGCATCGGCAATTTCATTAAATACTTCCAAAATCAATAGTTTTCGGGCAGGATAACCGAGGAAGCGCTGAATCAGTCATCGCTTCTCCCAATAACTGAACTGTTAGATTCAGAGCGACAAAGGAGTAGAAAAGATGGGCGTCCCTATCAAACCAGCCACCAAAGCCGGCATTGGCATGTCGATCCTGCTGAGCAGTCTGTCGATACAGGCAGCGGAGCCTTATCCACCGGTACCGGGTTCATACCGTCCGACAAGTGAATACCCCGGCCAGGCGGGAACAGGCAACACCCAGCAGTTCGTCCCTTCTGCCAACAGAGCCCCTCAGACGGCATACCGTACCGCTCCACAGCAGCCCGCCTACTATCCAGCACCGGCACCACCGCCGACCTACAACAACCGGCCCACGATACCAGGATTCAACATGAACCCCGGGAGCATGATGAACGGCATATTTGGTTCCGGAACAAACAGCCTGCCCTACGGCTATCCTCCCGAGCCTCTGGCAGGCCACGTCGCTCCCGTGTATGATCCGCCACTCCCTGCAGCCAGTCAGAACTGGGCCGACTATGGTTCGCAACCTGCTGTGCCGGCCTATCCGCAGCAGCCCGCCGCATCTACAGACTGGCAGCCTGCCGTACCCCAACCTGACCACGCCCAGGGAGTTGCACCGGCAGCACCACCGGAATACAGCAGTCAGTCCGGCACCAACCCAGAACCGATCACCGCGCTGACGCAACCCGCAACCCGGGCACCTCGGCCCTTTTCCAATCCCCAGGAAACAGGAAATGCTTTCCTGCAGCGCCCTATAAGCACGAGTTTCGGGCGTAACGACAACCGCTTCCGGCCACCGGAACTCAAGGGGACGCCCTGACGGTCAGAATAACCTGATACCGGGCAGAGGCAACCTCGTCAGCATCACCGCTGGAATTGGCACCGCCCTGCCAGATGACTTGTTGCCGGGCTATTCGACGACCATGCCCGCCCCACAACAACGGTTCAGCTGATTTGTTAACCCAGCGGGATGGTAAGCCTTGCAGGGCTGTTGCTGTTTCAACACGCCCACGAAGCTGCGGTCATCGTCTGCGTGCTGACCCGCGGCTACCTTGCTTCACGCCACAGGTCGGATCATCAACCTGTGTGAAACCCGTTATGTTGAACCGGCTCCAAGATTTCCCGGCATCGCACTTCATCGACCCTGGACATGGGAGAACCCTGCCAGAGCCATTCCTGCAGCTCCCGCAAGGCCTGTTCGTCTCCACAGGCAGTAACTTCCACAGTGCCATCCGGAAGGTTCACCGCAGTGCCTGACAAACCCAGCTCCTGCGCCCGGCTACGCGTGGTTTCACGAAACCAGACACCTTGTACCCGCCCGGATACGACACAACGCACACAACTCATTCCACCAGCACCTTCACTTTTTGTCCCGCCACAAAATCCGTCCCCGACACCCAGCCCTGCAACAACCAGTTGCTCTCGTCCCCTTTCACGGGCACCAGCCTGAATCGGGACGCATTCTGCCATTGTTCGCCCCGCCAGACCTGAACACGACTGGCGCGGGACTGGGAGGGCAATAGGAGGGTGAACTGCAAGGTTTCCGTCGAGGCAAACCTGATCAGGGGCTGGATTTCCAGCGCGTTCTGCAAAGGTTCTCCTTTCCAGGCATGGACTTCCAGCACTCTGCCATCTGTTGGCGCCCTGATGACCGAGCGCTCCAGGTTCAGCCTGGCCTGCACCAGGTCAGCGGTGGCGGCATGTGTCCTGGATTCCGCCTCCAGTGTGCCAATCTGGGCCTTCTGCAGCTCATGATCCGACAACAGGGTTCTGTCATACATTTCCCTCGCCCTGTCTTCTTCTCGTTTTGCCTCCTCCAGGAGGCTGTTTGCACGCGCCAGCATGGCTTTAGCCCGCTGCAGCTGCGCCCTGAATTCCCGCTGATCCAGTTTCAGCAACTTTTCTCCCTGTTTCACTTCCTGCCCTGGCTGGACCATGACTTCATCGATCACGCCAGATACCAGGGTACCCAGTGGCATCTGCCTGCCCGGTTTGAGGTTGACGCTGTATTCCTCCGCCATCAGCTGCACCATGGCCAGCAGCATGACCAGCCCTGCTATCATTCTCATCCTTCCTGCTCCTCCTGTTGTAACAATTCCCCCGTGAGCGCTTTCAGTCGCATCTCGTTGAGCATCCATCGGTATTGCAGCTTTGCCAGTTCCAGCCTGACGGCGGAAATCTGAACCATGGCATCCCCCAGATCCGAGGTGCGCTCCAGCTCGTACAGTGTGCGGCTGCGGTCGAGATACAGATCGCGATATTCTTCCCTTACCTGCAATTCCTTCATACTGCGCCGCAGGGTACCCTGCTCCAGCCACAATTCCAGCACCTGCTGCCGCAATTCAAGCTCCAACTTGGCTTTTAGCGCCTGGCTCTCCATCAGCTCGGCCCGCGCCCTCGCCGTTTCGGCATCGTCCCGCCCACCACTGTACAGTGGCATTTCCAGCACCAGCGCGGCGCTGAAGGGTCCTGTCGAACGGGTTTCCCTGGCATATTCATGCGCACCAAGCTCACCCCGCAAAACAGGACCATAGCGTTTTCCCGCCGCTGCCAGTTTCTGTTCTGAGGCGGTGATACGCTTTCGCAGCGCTTTCAGGGCAGCATTATTCTGCAATACCCTGTCAGCCAGTTCTTCCTGCGACGGCATTTCGACGCTCATATCAGGCACTGGCGGCGAAACCAGCTCATTGGGAATCTCTGCAGGGCGATTCAGCGCCAGCGCCAATCGCAGACGGGTACTGCGCTGCCTGGCTTCGGCAGCTGTCCGGCGGCTAAGCACCTTTTCATACAGCGACTGTTTTTCCAGAAGATCCACATCGGAAAGCCTGCCCAGTTCCGCTTGGTTCCTGAAGCGATCCAGGCGCACATAGGCGATGGCCACGGCTTCGTTGTCCCGCGCGTATTCGAGATCCGCCAGGAGCACATCCAAAAAGGCTTGCATGACGCGAATCTGCTGGCGCTGCCTCTCATTCAGCCCATTCCACCGGGCAGCATCCAGCGCCGCCCGGGCAGAGGCCTGCCTGGCTTCGGTATAGCCGAAATCGTACAGACGCTTCTCCACCCGAAGATCCAGGCGGCTGTCGTTGTGTTCCTGAAAATTGGATAGCTCCGCCGGCTCTAGATATTGCAGGCGACCCTCCAGAGTCACCCACAGATCATCTCCGCTCTCCTCGGCCAGCAACTCGGCCTCGGCGCTGGCCTCCCTGGCCACGGCCTCCGCTATGGCCGGATGCTGGTCATCCACCAGTTGCAGCGCCTGGCCCAGGCTCAACGGCTGGGGAAGGGGCTCCGCTTGCGCAACACAAACCGGAAACAGGTTTGCCAGCAGAAAAGTCAGCCTCAACATTTCAACCCTGAATCCATGAGTCCACCGGGGTGCATAGCACAAGCTCTTGATATGTTTAGCTATATGAAAAATCTCACCAGACCTGCGGGTATGGCTGTGATTGTTCATTACGCTACCCAAATCAATATCTGATAATTTTTTATTTTTTCCAGTAAATACAATTTCACCACCATTCTCTCCACTACCATAGCCTAGTTCAATAATAAAATCACTATTTTTTATATAATCAGAATTATGTTCACTGATAATTATAGTATTACCTTTATCTCTTAGA
>DTXR01000516.1 GCA_012962365.1 Chromatiaceae bacterium
AAGCGCCTGACTCGTCTGGCTGCGATTTTTCATTACGCTTTCCCAATCAATATCTTACACTCTGCATTCCCTCTGATCCCACGGATTCAGGACAATGTTACGCATTTCTTCCAATGTCGTTATCCCCGATGATGAGATAGGTCTGTCGTCGATTCGCGCCCAGGGTGCGGGAGGACAGGACGTGAACAAGGTGTCCTCTGCTGTTCATTTGCGTTTCGATGTCCGGGCGTCATCATTGCCGGACTTCTACAAACAGCGTCTGCTCAAACTGAAGGACAGGCGCATCAACAAGGAAGGGGTCATTGTCATCAAGGCCCAGCAGCACCGCACGCGGGAAAAGAATCGTGAAGATGCCTTGCAGCGATTGCAGCGGTTGATCAAGAGCGTGGCAGTGACAAAGAAAGCCAGGCGACCCACCAAACCCACCAGGGGATCACAGAAGCGGCGGGTGGACAGCAAAGTGAAACGCGGCAAGGTCAAATCCCTGCGCGGCAAGGTGCGGGAGTAGCGCCATCGGCTACAGTAGCATCACGATACGCAGGTGCGTCGTTTCGGATACAACCTTCAGGAAACATCAGCCTGACAGTTCATGGGGTGGTGCTGGTTCTGTGGGCGACGGCAGGGCTCAGATGGCTTTGGACTGTTCCGTGGCGTTGCCGATGTACGTGGCCGGCGTGAGCGCTTTCAGCTCGTCCTTCACGGCCTCGGGCAATTCCAGTGTATCGATGAATGCCTGCATGTCCCGCTGGTCTAGACGCTGGCCGCGGGTCAGCGCCTTGAGCTTCTCGTAGGGTTCTTCGATGCCGTAGCGGCGCATGACCGTCTGTATGGGCTCGGCCAGCACTTCCCAGTTGGCGTCCAGGTCTTCGAGCATCTTTTCCGCGTTGGCTTCGAGTTTGCCGATGCCGCGTTGCATGGAGTTCAGGGCGATCAGCGTATAGGCAAACCCCACGCCCATGTTGCGCAGCACGGTGGAATCGGTGAGGTCGCGTTGCCAGCGGGACACCGGCAGTTTCATGGCCAGATGGCTGAACAGGGCGTTGGCCAGCCCGAAATTGCCTTCGGCATTTTCAAAGTCGATGGGGTTAACCTTGTGCGGCAAGGTGGATGAGCCCACTTCG
>DTXR01000517.1 GCA_012962365.1 Chromatiaceae bacterium
AGCACCCATAATGTGCTTTTTTGTGTGACCTGAATCCGTGGGTTCAGGTATAAAGCCTGCGTGTGTATTTGCCGTTTGGCGGCGCGTTTTATACCATAAACCGCTTGATTCAACAAATTCGAAGGCATATTCAGCCTTGCAACCAGGGAAGCCGATGTCCATCACCATAAAAACACCCGAAGAAATCGAAAAGATGCGTATCGCCGGCCGCTTGGCGGCCGAGGTGCTGGAAATGATCGAACCCTTTGTAAAACCGGGGGTCAGCACGGACGAGCTGGACAAGATCTGCCACGACTACATCGTCAACGAACAACGGGCGATTCCTGCCCCCCTCAACTATCACGGCTTCCCCAAATCCATTTGTACCTCGGTCAACCACCAGGTCTGCCATGGCATTCCCAGCGACAAGGTGCTGAAAAACGGCGACATCATCAATATCGACATCACGGTCATCAAGGATGGCTGGCACGGCGATACCAGTAAAATGTTCCCCGTGGGCAAACCCGGGATTCTGGCAAACCGTCTGTGTGACATCACCCGGCAGGCCATGTGGAAGGGCATCGATGTCGTCCGGCCCGGTGCCCACTTCGGTGATATCGGTAGCGCCATCCAGCGTTTCGTGGAAGCCAACCACTATTCTGTGGTGCGGGAATACTGCGGCCACGGCATTGGGCGGGGTTTCCATGAAGACCCCCAAGTACTCCACTACGGCAAACCGAACACGGGCGCGGAAATACAGCCTGGCATGATTTTCACCATCGAACCCATGGTGAACGCCGGCAAGAAGGACGTGAAACAGCTCGGCGACGGCTGGACCGTAGTCACACGCGACCGCAAACTTTCTGCGCAGTGGGAGCACACCATACTGGTCACCGAAACCGGCCACGAAGTACTTACCCTGCGCAAAGAAGAACAAGCGGAAGGATAATGCCCCTGTCACTCATTGCGGATCTGGACCGGCAACTGGCCCAGGCTGCGGAGCCGCTCGCGACTTTCCGCGAGATCATTGCCCGCAGCAAAATCGTTCTGTCCGACAGGTTCAATGCCGGTGAATCCGTGGAAGACCTGGTCCATGCCCGCTCCGATTTAGTGGATCAGATACTGCGTCGCGTCTGGGAACACTTCGTACCGGCAAACCATGCCGCCACTCTGGTTGCCGTAGGCGGTTATGGCCGGGGAGAGCTGCACCCGGCTTCCGACGTGGATGTACTCATCCTGGTGAACAACACTCCCGAGGGAGAACAGGCGCAGCATATCGAACAGCTGGTCACCTTCCTTTGGGATATCGGCCTGGAAGTGGGACACAGCGTACGTACCCTGGAACAATGTGTGGAAGCAGCCATTGGCGATGTCACCATCATCACCAATCTTATGGAATCCCGCTTCCTAGCCGGCAACGAAACCTTGTTTCAGAAAATGAAGGAGGCGACGGGTTCAGACCGAATCTGGCCCAGCGACAAATTCTTCACCGCCAAATGCGAGGAACAGAAAGCCCGCCATGCACGCTTTGGCGACACCGCCTACAACCTGGAGCCCAATATCAAATCAAATCCCGGTGGTCTGCGCGACATCCAGATGATCGGCTGGGTGGTGAAGCGGCATTTTCATGCGGAGCGGCTGTCTGAACTGTTGCATCAGGGCTTCCTGACCGATGCGGAATATCACGCGCTCAAGGCGGGTCAGGCCCACTTGTGGAAGATCCGCTTTGCCCTGCACCTGCTCACCGGCCGCCACGATGACCGGCTGCTGTTCGAGCACCAGCGCAGCATCGCCCGGCAATTCGGCTATTGTGATGCCGACAGTAACCTCGCGGTGGAGCAGTTCATGCAGGGCTACTACCGCACGGTGATGGAGCTGAACCGGCTGAACGAAATGCTGCTGCAACTGTTCCAGGAAGCCATCCTGTTTCAGAACAAGCCATGCGATATCATCAGAATCAGCAGGCGTTTCCAGTCCTGCAACGGCTATCTCGAAGTGAGCGATGCCGGTATTTTCGCCCGTTATCCCATCGCCATCCTGGAGCTGTTTCTGATCCTGCAGGAACACCCCGAGCTGGAAGGCGTGCGCGCCAGCACCATCCGGCTGGTTCGCGCCCATCTGCACCTGATAGACGAGCGCTACCGCAGGGATATCCGCTCCCGCAGTCTCTTCCTGGAGATCTTGCGCCAACCGGAAGGCATCAGCCACGCCCTGAAGCGCATGCACACCTACGGCGTGCTGGCCGCCTATATTCCCGCGTTTGCCAATATCACCGGACGCATGCAGTTCGACCTGTTCCACGTCTATACCGTGGACGAACACACACTGATGCTGCTGCGTAACCTGCGGCGATTCTCTGTTCCGGAATTTGAAAACGAATACCCCCTGTGCTCCCGGGTATTCAGCCAGCTCATCAAGCCGGAACTTCTGTACATCGCCGGCCTGTTCCATGACATCGCCAAAGGGCGCGGCGGCGATCACGCCATCCTCGGCGCGGAAGACGCCCGAGCATTCTGCAAGCTGCACGATCTGCCCGACTATGATGCAGACATGGTGGCCTGGATCGTGCGCAGCCATTTGCTCATGTCGGCCACAGCGCAGCGCCAGGATATCGAAGACCCGCTAGTGGTGCAGAACTTTGCTCAGCTGGTGGGCGACCGCTCTCGGCTGGACTACCTGTACCTGTTGACCGTTGCCGACATCCGGGCGACCAACCCTCAGCGCTGGACATCCTGGAAATCCTCGCTGCTGAGCCGCCTCTATCACAGCACCCAGCAGACCCTGATCCGCGGCCTGGAATCCCCCTTGGGGCAGAACGAACTGATTCAGTCCAAGCAGTCCGAAGCCCTGCGCATGTTGAACGCACGCGGGTTGACCAACGAAGCCGTCATGGCGTTCTGGCGGGAACTCAGCCTGGAGTATTTCCTGCAGAACGACCCTGAAGAAATTGCCTGGCATGGCGAGCTGTATCTGAGCGAGCAGGATTTCAGTACGCCCATGATCGCCCTGCGCAAATCCGTGAGCCGCGGCTGCGACGAGATATTCGTCATACAAAAGGATCAGAGGAACCTGTTCGCCCGCTGTACGGCGCTGATCGACCAACTGCAGCTGAACATACTCGAAGCCCGCATTCAGACCACAGACAGCGGTATCGCCCTGAACAGCTTCTTTGTACTGGAAGTGGATGGCCGCCACATCGCCGCCGGGCGCAACGCAGAGATACAGGAGATACTGGAACAGGGCTTGCATGAAAGCAGCGACACCATTCCCAAGGCCAGGCCCCTGCCCCGGCGGCTGCAGGAATTTTCCAGCAGCAGCGACATCACCATCAGCCAGGATGAACAAAACAACCTCACCCTGCTGCGCATCAAGAGCATGGACCGCCCCGGCCTGCTGTCACTCATCGCCTGGGTGCTGGCCGAACAGGGCCTGCGTTTGCTGAGCGCCAAGATCACCACCCTGGGCGCCGTGGCGGACGATGTGTTTACCCTCACCGACAGTCAGAACCGCGCGCTGACAAACAAGGCGGACATCGAAAAACTGGTTCAGGCACTGCTGGAAAAACTGGATACATGAGCCATCAGGTAAGATAGCCGAACCGTCCGTTGACGGTCAATTGAAGGAATAGATGATCACCACCGTCAATCCACCGACTAGCAGTGTTCGCAGCCCACTCCACAGCCAGAACTCCCGGCTCAGCCGCCCCAGCATGACGCCCAGCAGAAAGATCAGACCCAAGGCAACCGCAATGGAAAACACGAAGGGCGACCATGGCAGCTGAACACCCTGTTTTGCGAACCACAAAGGCAAAATGATAAGCAGGGATACCAGCAGCGGTGACAATCCATTTACCAGCGCCACGATAATCGGGATCAGGCGACTGGCTCTGCCATAGTCCGATTCACTCAGGTCTGACAGCAGCGCATGTTCCAGTTTGTGCATTTCCCGCTTCTTTTCAGCATATTCGCTGAGATAGGCGCTGCTCAGGCCACTCATCAACAGCGCAACGGCGGCGCCAAGGCAGGCCTGGATGGCGACAGGCAGGGAAACTGCGCCGCTGGTGTGGAAGCCGACCATCAAACCCAGCATGGTAAGTGCGCCATCGAACCCGTTGGTGACAAAGTAGCGGCGCGCAATGCTATTGGCCTGACGCGCATGTACCAACAGGCGGTTGAACTCATTCCAGCGCATCAGCTGCTGCCGGACGCTTCACCCGTTCCGATTACTTCCACTTCATCGATGCTGTGAATCGAGCCACCCAGCCTGGTGATACGCTCCGCGATCGCCTCGTAGTCCACATCACCTCCTTCGATGAAAACGATGGTGCTTTCGGTTTTTTCATCGACTTCAGCTACGGTCAGCCTGACTTTCAATTGGCTGCTCAAGTCTGCCAGCGCCACCGCAAATTCCAGTGCGTTGGGCTTGTGCGGCTTGAGCACATCGAGGACAAGTTTCTTTATCTGAGCCATAATTTGATCCTGAATCCTTGAGTCCATCGGGGCGCATAGCACAAGCGCTTGATCCGTCCAGCTAGATGAAAAATTTCATCAGACCTGCGGGTATGGCTGCAATCTTTCATTACGCTATCCAAATCAATATCTTGCACT
>DTXR01000518.1 GCA_012962365.1 Chromatiaceae bacterium
CATACTTGTTCTGTATGGTGCCGTCACTGCGTTGCACGAACAGGGGCGAACGGCCATGCAGCACCTTGACCTCAATGGCGCCCAGGTGGGTGATTCCATAGATGATGCCGCCAATGGCCAGGGTAAGAATGGTCAGGTAGATCAATACCCGTGGACGCTTGAACAGGGGCAATTGCTTCTTGCCTTCCATTTCGTCCATGGAGGCATAGCGGATCAACCCCTTGGGACGTCCGATCTTTTCCATAACGGCGTCACAGGCGTCGATACACAGGGAGCATGTGATACAGCCCTCCTGTTGTCCCATACGGATATCTATCCCTGTCGGACAGACGGCGATACATTGCTTGCAGTCGATACAATCACCGTTACCTTCGACAAGTTGACCCTTTTTCAGACGGCCACGAGGTTCGCCGCGATGGTAATCGTATGTTGGCAGGATGGTTTCCTTGTCATACATGACGCCCTGGATACGGGCATAGGGGCAGAGCCAGAAACAGGCCTGCTCCCGTAACTTTCCTGCCAGTACCAAAGTGCCGGCGGTGAACAGGGCGATGACGCCATATGCGGTGCTGCTGGCCTGACCCGTGAAGATGTCATGCCAAAGCTGCCTGGCATCGGTGAACCAGGACACGAAGCTGATGCCGGTGAGTACGGCAATCACTGTCCAGATAAAGTACTTGAGTGCCTTTTTTTGGATTTTAGCGCCATTCCAGGGGCTAGCATCCAGTTTACGGCGTTTGGCGGGAGCACCTTCGATCTTGTCTTCCAGCCACATGAACAAATCCGTCCATGCTGTCTGGAAACAGAAAAAGCCGCAATACACGCGGCCGGCAACGGAGGTTACTGCAGCGAGCAGCATGGCGAAGAACAGCAGTACCAAGGCCAGCATCCAAACGTCTTGGGGAAGTATGGTCAGGCCAAAGATGTGGAACTGCCGGTTTGGAATATCGAAGAGAATAGCTTGTTGGCCATTCCAGCGCAGGAAGGGGCCGATGAACAGAATCAACCAGATGCTGTGGGTAATCCACTTGATGTTACGCCATTTGCCGACCGCCTTCTTGGGATGAATTTTTTCTTCACCGGTATTGACGTGCCAATTGGCTGCTTCCTCATAGATGTCATCGGAATATTTCGCCTGTTTCTCTGTGGATGTCGCTGACTCTGACACTGTGTTCTCCTTAGTTCACCTGATGATGCTTGTACGCAGGAATGTTGACTTGGAATGTTGCCATTCAGACATGTTTCTGTCAGTGATAATTCACAATATCTATAGTAGTTACAAGGTATTGCAATGAAAACAGGGGAGCCACAAGCTCCCCTGTTTTCATTGCAAAAGTATAGTTGTCAGTCGTCGGATTTTGTCTCGTTCATCAGCTTGGTTACTTTCCAAACAAGAAAAATTATGATGACTGCGGCGATACCCACAGAAAGATAGGATGCTATGGCTACCCAATCTGACATGATATTCCCTCCCAATGATATGAACCTGGAAGTACCCGGAAGCAAGGCTTCCGGGTACCGGATTGCAACTTACTGGCCACCACCAAGAGCATGCACATAGACGGCAAGCTTCTTGATCTGGGTATCGGTCAGACGACCTTTCCAGCCGGGCATTTCTGCATTGCGGGTCTTAGGATCGCTAGGGTCATTCACGCCATGCTTGATGGTGTGTTTGACGGATGCCAGCTGATCCTTGCTCTTGAAGCGCCAGATCTTGTCGACCAGGTTGGCAGAGCCCAATGGCGCCATGCCTTTGCCGTCAGGACCGTGACAGCCGACGCAACCTTTCGCCATGTACAGAGGCTCTTTTGTAACATCACCGCTGTAAATAGCATTTGCCAGCGTGTCGATTTCACCATCGGTGAGCTGAGCACCACCCATCTTGGGCATCATGCCTTTCTTACCGGTGGTAATGGTAGCTTCGATATTCTCGATGGTGCCGCCGAAGAGCCAATCATCGTCCACGAGAGCGGGGAAGCCGGGGTTGCCGGCGCCACCGCTACCGTGGCAGGCAGCACAGTTGTCACCAAACAGCACCTTGGCGGAACGAACCACATAATTTTTCAGTTCGTTGTCGGCCAGAATGGCAGCTGCACTCATGCCAGGCAGTTTGTTTTCGTACTTGGCGCGTACGTCCACTACTTCCTTCATGTCTTTTTTGAACTCACCAATGGCAGTCCAGCCGGCAAAGCCCTTGAAATGGCTGCTGACCAAAGGCCAGGAAGGATAATACAGGGTGTACAGCACGACCAGAATCCAACTGGCGTGCAAGCCAAGCATCCACCACTTGGGCGGCGGGTTTGTCAGTTCCGCCAAGGATTCGTCCCAGACGTGCCCCGTGGTCTGACCATAACGGTTTTTATCTTCACTCATGTTTATTTCTCCGAGTCCGTATTCTCTTCGTCAAACGGTATGTTCCGTTGTGATTCAAGGCGTTCTTTGTTCTTTGGATTGAACACATAGGAATAGATCCAGACCATGGCCAGGAAAGCGCCTACCGTCAGGATCAGGCCTATCCAGTCGTGCAGGGTCATTGCTGACCAGTTGGTCTGGAAATAATCCTTGAGATCACTCACGGTAATCCACGCCTTCTTTGAGATTTGCCATGGTACCCAGTACCTGCAGATAGGCGATCAATGCCTCCATCTCTGTTTTGCCGTCAACTTCTTTGGCGGCAGCGATGTCTTCATCGGTATAAGGTACGCCGATCATCTGCAAACCTTTCATATGGGCTGTCATGGTGTCACCGGATATGGTGTTTTCCATCAGCCAGGGATAGTTGGGCATGACAGACTCCGGGACCACGGAACGCGGTGCCAGCAGATGCTGCAGATGCCACTCGTTGGAGTACTTGCCGCCCAGTCTCGCCAGGTCAGGGCCGGTACGCTTGGAACCCCACTGGAAGGGATGGTCATACATGGACTCGGATGCGAGTGAGTAGTGGCCATAACGCTCGGCTTCGTCACGGAAAGGACGAATCTGCTGTGAATGACACAGGTAACAACCTTCACGAACATAGATGTCACGACCCGCCTGCTCAAGTGCAGTGTAAGGACGCACGCCGTCACCTGGCTTCCAGTTGCCCGCGATCGGCTTGCGATCAGCCAGAGCCACATTCCCCTGCCAGACGATCTCCGGGTGCTTGTTGTGCTCCATCGTATCATCCAGGTAGAACAGGGGAACGATTTCCACCAGACCGCCCACAGACAAGGTTATCAGGAGCAGGACAAACATGACGAACACATTACGTTCCGCCGAGTCCTGAAGTTTGGTCGAATAAATTTTATCAGCCATTGTGAGTTTCTCCTGTGATTCAGTTAAGCAGTGGCCGCTGCAGCGGTAGAACTACGC
>DTXR01000519.1 GCA_012962365.1 Chromatiaceae bacterium
CCGGCGAAGGCCGGAATCTATGTGGTTAATTCTACTGGACCCCGGCATTCGCCGGGATGACGAAAATGGAGGTAATCAGAGCGTCCTTAGACGATTGACGGATGATCAATAGTGATGCTTGCTATGGAGCTTCAAAGCCGTCGCTGAACAACAGGTTTTCCAGGGGTTGGGCCGAGGGGGAAAGCACATAGGCTACGGCATCCATGGGGGCAAGGCTGGTGCTCTTGCTGAACAGACCCGGCGTCTTTTCCACGGGTGAATTGCTGCTGGCGCGGATTTCCTGCACATGGATCTGTCCGCTCAGCCCAAAGGCTGCCGCGTCGAGCTGAAAGTCGAAGGGAATGGTTTCGGTCATGGAGGCATTCACGAACACGACGGCGACCCGAGCCTCTTCCGCAGCATGGCTGAGCCAGGTGGATGTCTGGATGGCAGGGATGGTGACGCTGATATCCCCATCGTAGGTGTGGGTCCAGGTCGAGGTGATCTCTGGAATGCCGGTAAGCGTCAGGGGGCGCTGCATAGTGCCGAAGCTCAGGAAGCGGGTGAGCTTGTGGCGCAGCCGGGCGAGTTTTCTGATGAATAGCGGTGCGATTTCCTTTGCGCCGGTTTCATTCTGTATGGTGGTGTAGAAGCGCCCCAGTTGCACCCCGTAGGCAAAGGCTTGGGCGAGCTTGGCGTAGAACTGGGGGTGAGTGTACTGGCTGGTGCCGGTTTTTGCGCCAAAGAAGATGACCCTGCCGGAATACACCGCCTGGAAAGCAGGCACCATGTTGTTGGCCTGCCAGCCCTGCACCATCAGCCCGTCAAGTTGATTAAGCAAATTGTCTGCGCCGTTTTCCGTGGTGATGAACCTGCCCGGAGGAACGGCCTGATGGATACGATCCAGCAGCGTTCTGTAGCCGGCGCTCCACCAGGAACCGCCTGCCAGCGCGTGCTGATGGCTGGCATCCACGCATTCGACGGGACTGGCTGCGCCGATCTGGTCGATGTAGAGCCCGCCAACGCCGATGCGCCGGGTCAGCTGATCCGATGCGTCGCGGAGCATGTCCTGCCAGGGGCGGCGGGTGGGGCACATGACGGCAAACAGGTTGCCATTGAAGGTCTGGGTGAAATAGTCGCCCAGCGCGTTCTTTTTGGTGGCGTGGGGTTTCCCGTGGGTGAGGAAGCTCAGTCCCGAAGGTCCGCTGCCGTCCAGGGCGGTGTCGAACATCCGGCCATTGATGTAGGGCACAACCGTTACGCCTGCGGCCTGCAGGCGGGCGGTGGTGGTATCCATGCCGGTTTGTTCGGGAAAATATTCGGGGTAATCGGTGTCGAAGTCCTTGTAGTTCCATTTGTACCAGGTAAGCCCGGTGGGCACGCCCATGTAGCGTGCGAAATCGAGCACACGGGGTTCGATATCGGCGGGTGCATTTCCGCTGCCGGAGGTTGCCCAGAGGCCGATGTTGCCGATGGCGCGCAGGCGGGCATTGCGTTCTGCGGTGGACTGTGGCCAGAGTTGGGCTTGTGACGATGCCCATGAGCGGTAAAGCAGGGCTGCGTCGTACCAGTCGCCGCTGAATAGATCCAAAGCAAACACGCCGGGCATGTCCCAGTCGTTTCCTGCCTGGGATTTGTCGGGCGCAGTAAAGTGTGCCTCGATGGCGATCCCGCCCTGGTTTTCGGTCACGTTGAAGGTCTTGGTGCTGGCTTCGGGGTCGTGAAATCCGAAATACAGGCCATACTGTGCACCATAGTAGGCAAGAAACTGCATGGTGGCATGCCACCCGGAAGGGTAGATCTGCTTCCAGTTGACATTGTTTGCCACCGGGTCATCGAACAACACACCGGAAAAACGCGGAACCAGCAAATGGTCATTGCCATCGGCTCGGATGTTGAGCTGCGGGGTGTACACTCGGTTCAGCGTGCTGTTGTCCAGACCGCTGACGGAAAGATCCCATTCTGAATGGCTGCCGCTCACCTGCACCCTGAGCGTTGCCTTCATGCTGTCCGGCAGATCCAAAGAAAGGGGGTCGGAGAACTCGATACTGGCATGGCTGGCATCGCCACTGATGCTGACGCTGCTCCAGCCCTGGCTGGCTTTCAGTTCCACATCCCTGTGATTGTCCAGGTTGGTGATGAACAGAGTGAACAGTTCGGTCGTGCCGCCGAGATTCAGTAGTTCACTGCCATTGTGTTTGATGCCGGACAAGGATGCGCCGTTGCCGCTGCTGGAGAGCATGATGCGTAGCGTACCGTCGCCCAGTTCATGCTGTTGGGTCGCGGGCTGGGCCGGGCCTGACAGGGAAAGTTGCCCGGTGTCACCCGGCGCCGGTGTCTGCGCGTGGATGGTGGAGATGAGAAAGCAGCCGAGCAGGGCTGCTGTTTTCAATGAAGTATGCAGTGCTTCCATGTCGGCTCCTGCCCGGTTAGGGAAATTCTGATTAACTCTCTTTTCGTCATCCCGGCGAATGCTGGTATCCAGCAGAGTCAACCACATGGATTCCGGCCTTCGCCGGAATGACTATTTGGCGAATGATACTATACGGGCGATGATTCC
>DTXR01000520.1 GCA_012962365.1 Chromatiaceae bacterium
ATTCCCGGTTGCCAGATCGGGGAACGGGAACTGCGTCTGATAAGTCTTGGGCTGACCGGAAATCCGGCCCGTCAGCGTCACCTCCGCCATGCCATCACCCCAGTAGTGACCAAACACCACCAGCTGCTGGCCCCGGTAGAGGCTGCCGATGACCTGGGGCGTGAGATCTGCCGTCTTTATACCGCTGATCTCCAGCTTCACCCCGTGCAGGGCCTGATGCGTGGCTTTTGACGTGGCAGCAAGCAACTGGCCGACCACGTCGTCGCTGTTGGACATGCTCACGGCAAACCCATGGGATGCCCTGGTCATCACGTCCAGCAGGGGACGATTGGCGCTGTTGCCCATGGCCAAGGTAAACAGCCGCACATCCTTCTTCCTGATCAGGTCGATGAATTGGCGCTGCTGAGTCTCTCCCACGTTCGCCACCCCGTCGGTTACCAAGACCAGAGCGCTGGTGCGATCCGCATCCAGAGCGCGCAACCCAAGCTGCAGGCCTGCGTACAGATTGGTGCCGCTGTTGGGTTGAATAGCCGCAACAGACTGGCTGTAACGGGCAATCGAATCGGCTGTCGCATTGACGAAGCCGGAAGTCAGCTCACGACTGCTGTCGTTGAACAGGACGATGCGGAAGCGGTCGTCCGGGCGGAGCTTTTTCAGCGACCGCTGCACCGCATCCGCCAGGGTCGCATACTTGCCCTGCATGGAGCCGGAGATATCCAACACGAACACCCAGTCGCGGCCTTCCGTGATGGGCTGCAGATCATCTCCCGGCGTGACCGTCAGCATGAATGTACCCCGCTGGCTGCCCTCCGGCTTATGCGCCGCCAGATCCACACTGCCCGGCAAGCCCTCCTTGAGGCGCCAGTAGACGATCAGATCCTTGTCGAGACTGTAAGCAGCGGGTTCAGGCGCAAGGGACATCTGCCCACCCGATTGTGCCTCGGCAACAGCCTCTCCCCCTTCAGGGCCACGATTCCCCACATGGATTTCCCACTCGCCATCACCGATTCGGGTGATCTGCGCCTGGGGCTGGTTGGGCACGCGCACCGCATCCACGGGATAGCCGGAACGCACCTTTACATCGAAGCTGAAATTGCACAGCACTTTTTCATTGGCTGTCCAGAAGGCCAGCTTCTCCTCATCCACCCCCCCTTCTTCCAGGGGATAGACATAGCGGCCGATGCCTGTGTCCACCCGGGCAGGCTGCAGA
>DTXR01000521.1 GCA_012962365.1 Chromatiaceae bacterium
ATAGCGGCAAGCAGGGTAGCAAAACGGGCGTTGATCACGCCGGTAGCCACAAACAGCTGGTACAGGTCTCCCGGCATGCGCACGGCATCGAGAATGAAAGGTATGGCCAGATTCACGTTGGCAAACAAGCTGGCCACGCCAGCGGCCATCGACCGTGGGTAGTCGGAAAAATCCAGGGGATAGCCGGAGTGCCACCCGGCAAACAGAACGAAGGTAAGTGTAAACAGTTTGCCGGCATGTGGAAAATTGAAGGAGGCGGGAACAATGACTTCCACAGCAGAATCGGCTTTTCCCGATCACCGGTATGTCTTGCCACCATCTCCTTGCTCTTCTCCATGAGGATAGGCAGCACCACGAACAGACTGGTCGTGGCAAATGCGGTTATCAAGGCATCCTTGGTACTCCCCACAACCTCCCGGTAGCTCAGGGGGGTGAGCGCCGTGACGAGTGCCGGTAGCACCCACAGTGACATCACCAGGGATATGGCAACATAGGAATAGATGTAGACTTCAAGCCGCTGAAATTCGGCAAAGCTCATAGTGCCCGCAGAACTGGCCATGATTGCAAACACCCCCAGCGGGGTCAGTTTCACCACAAAATTGGCAATGCGGATCAGTGTATCAATCAACAGCCCCATGCCATCGAGAACCTTTTCCTTGTTGGGCACACCGATGAGCGCAACCCCCAGGGCGATGCTGAACAGCACCACTGCTGGCACCAGGTTATTGGCCAGCACAAAAAAAGGGTTGGAGGGTATGTAGAGGCCGAGAAAATCCACCGGTTGGGTATCAGGCTCATCAAGCGCCGAAAATACCGAGGAAGCATCCCAGTCAGGAAATACCTGCGGAAACAGAAACACCACCGCCAGCGTGACCAGCCACAGCAACAGCAGCATACTGCCGCCTTTCCCGGCGAGCAGTAACGCATCCCTGTAATTCAGCCTGCCCAGACCAAGAATAAGAGACAGCATCACATAGGGCAGTACCGTCATCTGCAGCAGCTTGATCCAGATGTCTCCGATGACATCCATAAATCCCACGAGTTCGCCAAAGAACAAATCCGTCAATATACCCGCCACCATGGACAGCAGAATCAGGGTAGACAAACTGACGCGGGGAAACCGTGTTTCCCTGTGATCTGTTGTTGCCATAGGCTAGATCACCCCGGGAGAACAGTAAATGTCATGGCCATGTGGCTAGAGTTCCCTGCACTTGAAAGGCTTGCCGGCCCAGTCACCCCTGGCCTCCCTGCCCTTAGTCCAGAATGTTGCCTTGTTGCCAATATATTTTGCGCCACTTCCCGACGGCACAAGATAGGCTATATCCTGGCCATCCACCTCACCACCCATTCGCGTCAGCACCGCAGACTATGATGCTATCGCAGACCTGCGCTGCCGCACTGCGCGGTGAGCCCGATTTTGGCAATTGCCCTGCTGGTGTCCAGCGTATGGAAGGAGGCAAAGGACCTGTGACTGTACAAAACCAGATGGGTCATCAATTCACCATCAACTTCATGGGTGACTATGTCAATGCCACCAATAAGAAGGTGGACGCCAAACTGGAGGGCGATACCTGGATCGTGACGATCGGCAATGGCGATGTGTACGAGGTGCCACAGGCGTTCATCGAGGGTGGTTAGCAACCAGCACTGTTCATGGCAGTATTTTTCAGTGAAACATACGCAGTCTCTTTCTCTCTGCCGTGATACAGAATAACTTTCAGTTCAATATCCTCTATTCAGAAGACGCTCCATCAATCCCGAATAACGGTTGACGCTGCGTCTTACACCCTGTTTCCAAATGGTTTCATCCGCCCAAACACTCAACTCGTTCCTGGCGCGGGTGATGCCTGTGTACAGCAGTTCTCTGGAATTGAGGGGCTGATCCGTATCCGGCAACACCAACGCAACTTTCCCGAACTCCGATCCTTGGGTCTTGTGTACCGTCATGGCATAGACGGCTTCCAGAGACGGCAGGCGTGAAGGACTGAGATAGCGTAGCTCGTCGCCCCGGGGGAATACCACCCGCAGCCTGCCGTTGTGTTTCATCATCAGCCCCGTATCACCGTTGAACAGATCCAGCTCATAGTGATTGCTTGTCACCATAACGGGGCAACCTGAATACCATTTGCCATCCGCAGCGATCAACCCTCTGCGGCGCAGTTGCGCATCAATATAGGTGTTGATCTGCTCCACACCCTGATCCCCGCCACGGGTAACGCTTAGTATGCGGAATGCAGATAGCATGTCGAACGCCTGTAATGCATCATGACAGGTCAACAGCGGAACGTAGAATGCCTCTATCCAGGTATCGAGCCAGGCATACAGGTCTGTTCCCGGCTGTAAACACAGCGTTTCCGGTTCGCCATTGAGCACACGCCAGCTTTCTTCTGCGTCACCGGCAATCACTGCCGCGGCCAGTCGGCCGATTCCGCCTTCATCGGAAAAACGCCGGCTGCTGCTCAACAGGCTGAGGTAGTCGGCTTCACGATTGCTCGCATCAGGGGTTTGAACACCTGCAACTGTCTCCAGCCAGTCTCGTTTGGCCTGGCTGTATCCAGGGTGGGGTCGCGGCGTCAGGTCCGCCAGCACACTGCCGGCTGACACGGAAGGCAGCTGGTCGGGATCACCCAGCAGAACCAGCATGGCTTCGGCGGGCAATGCCTGGAGCAGGCGATACATCATGGGCAGATCGATCATAGATGCCTCATCCACCAGCAGCAGATCCACCGCCAGTGGATTGTCCGCATGATGCTGAAATTCGTGCTGTCCCGGAATCACCCCCAGGCATCGATGAACAGTGGCAGCATCCTCCGGGATAGCGGCCATGTCAGCTTTGTCCAGCATACCCTGCGTTTTCAGCCAGTTCTTTGCGGCTATCACAGATTCATTCAGACGCTGTGCGGCCTTCCCCGTCGGGGCCACCATGGTAATACGCAAGGCATGGTCATGCAGGCGCTGCATGGCTGCCAGCAGCCTGGTAACAGTGAAGGTCTTGCCCGTGCCCGGCCCGCCGGAGATCACGCTGAAGCGTTGACCCAGGGCGTTGGCCACGGCAAGACGCTGCTGGTCATCGGGCTGGGCATCGGGAAACAGCTGCGCCAATACCTCTGCAGCCCTGGCTGGAACCAGACCGGCCGGTTGTGCCTGCATTCGCCGCAGCCTGTCGGACACGCCTTTCTCGAATGTGCGGTAGCGCCGAAGATAGAGCCGCCTGTATTCGAACACCAGGGGCTGCCCGGCTTCTGGCTCCAGACCCCAGTCTGACATTTCCGCCAGCCAGGATTCCAGATCAGGAAAGACAAAGCCTCCCTTTCCCGCTTCGTCCTGCCAGTATCGGTTCCCTGCTTCCGCCTCCAGCTTGAGACAACTGTGCCCTTCACGCAACGAGACAGACAATAGCAGGACACTGTGGAACAGCAGGCTCTGATCCCGCACCGGCAAGTGATTGCACAGGGAATCCGCCAGATAGTAATCGATGGGTTCGATACCCTGCAGTTTCCGGCGGCAATGCAGGTAACTGTCATACATGCTCATGCCTTCCGAACAGCGCATCCAGTTGTGTCAGCAGTTGTTCCGGGAGCGTTCGATGATAGACGCCGGTAGCCGAACCCGGAGACATACCGCGCAGATAAAAGTAATACACCCCGCCAAAATGACTGGCGGGTTGGTAATCATCAAGATGGGCCTGCAAATAGCGATGCAAAGCCAGACTGTAGAGCAGATACTGCAGATCATAGAACGACTGGCGCACACTGTTTTCCATCATCGACACATCGTAGTCCTGCAACCGCACACCAAGAAAATTGGATTTGTAATCCGCCACATAATAGCGCCCCTGCCATTCGAAAATCAGATCGATGAAGCCGTGCATCATGCCCCGCAGCCTGCGTTTTACCGGCAGTTCGATGGTTGTATCCTGTTCCCGGTGCAACGCGAGAATCCGTTCCAGCTCCCGGACATTGCCCTCCACCATGGGAAAATAGAAAGCCGTCTCCCGCAGGGTTTGTTCCCATCGCAGCTGTGAAAGCGACAAGCCCGGGGCGAGAGAGGTATCCAGCACTGCCTGCAGCCATGCCACCAGATCATCTGCATCGAAACCTTCGGGCAATGCCCCAAAGCCCGCCAGCGGTCGTCGCAAGGCTCGCTGCCAATCGGGGTTGGGAAAATCCAGATGCTCGAAGATTTCATGCAGCAGGTTGCCTGCCAGTGCGCCTGGCGGCAGGGCGAAGCGCAGCTGGCCGGCAGGTTCACGACGAGGTTCCTCGCCCTGATCCCGATCCGGCAGCGTGATACCGCCATGGCGAAGATTGCGCGTAAGGGCGGAAAAGGAACTGAGCCACCAGTCCCGGCGGATCCTTCCCGTGAATACCGCCGTAGCGAGTTGCTTTTCATCGCCAACGGTCTGTATTCTGTCTTCCACGGAAAAATCATCCCCGGCTACTTCGATCAGGGCGATATCCTTTTCCCCGGTAGCAAGGCTATCCAGCGACCGTTTCAGCTCATCCCCGGATGACAGCCCGAGCACCTGCCCCAGGGGGGAGTGCTCGACATCCTTGAACGGCGTACTGCAAACATAGCAGCGGGCAACGGCGCGAGTGACCGCCACGTAGAGCAGGCGCACCGTCTCGGCATGACCTTCCTCTCTCGCGAGGCTGGTGATCGCCGTATCCCTGCCCAGCCAGGTCACCGGTGCGCAGGTTTTCCGGTCGTGGTAGCTGACAACGTCCGCATGGCGGTTACCAGGCTTTACAGGATCTCTGTAGCGCGTGGCGAAAGGGATGAATACCACGGGATACTCCAGCCCCTTGGCGCCATGCTGGGTCTGGATGCGCAGCAGATCCGCATCGGTTTCCAGACGCAGTTCGGCCTCGATGTTTTCCCCCTCACCCCGAATCTGTTCCGCCAGCCAGTTCAATAACTGCCGAGGGCTGGAATGCCGCTGACTGGCCTGCTGCAGCAATTCCATGAGATGCAGACTGTTGGTCATGGCTCGCTCCCTGTCTTGTTCCGGCGGACGATAGAATTGGTGAAACAGGGACAAGGCCATGGCAACGAAGCCCTGTTTCTGCCAGAGACTGCGCAACTGCTGCAGACGTTCATGCTGGCTTTCCCAGAAATCCTCGTCTTCATTCATTCGCTGCAGGGTCAGGGCATCGCCACCGAGATAGACGCTGGCCAGCGCCGCCCGCGCCAGGCGTTCGTCTTCCGGTTCCAGGATGCCAAGCAGCGCTTGGTAAAGTTCAGCCGCCTGCGGGCTGGAAAACAGCTTGTCCCGCAGGCTCAGATACACGCTGGGCAGGCCAGCCGCTTCCAGCGCCTGCCTCATGTCCTCCGCCTCGGTGCGATCACGCACCAGGATCACGATGTCCCTGGCCTGAACCGGCTTGTCGCCCAGCAGCACTTTACCACCGAGCAGGCGGCTGATTTCCGCGGCGCACCAGCTGGCAATCACCGCACGGAATCCGGCCTTGTTACGGTTGTTTTTATCGGCATGATCCTCATGGGCAGGAAAATGCACCAATTCCAGCGCGGCAGTTTTGACTGGGTCCTGCAACGGAGTTTCATCACCTCTGCCCGCCGCCTTTACTGCGGTATAGTCGATGCCCAACCCGAACACGCCGGCCTCGGGCTGATCCAGGGGTGCGCCGTGAAACAGGCGATTGCCGGCTTGCACCATGGCCGTGGAGGATCGCCAGTTGGTACCCATGTACCACTGGGCATCGGCATCTTTTCGGGCATTCAGATAGGCAAACACATCCCCACCGCGAAAGGCATAGATGGCCTGCTTGGGATCGCCAATTAGATACAGCGCGGTTTCCTGATTTCTCTCCGGGGTGTAGACGGATCGCAGGATACGGTATTGCAGCGGATCTGTATCCTGAAATTCATCTACCAGGGCAACCGGATATTCACGGCTCAACACCTCGGCCAGATCACGCCCCGATCTGCCTTCCAACGCTTCGGCCAGCCGTTCCACCAGATCATCAAACCCCATGACCCGCTGGGCGCGCTTGGCTTTATGAATCAGTTCATTGATGCCGTGAATGCCTTCGGCGACCAGACGATAGGACTGCGCTTCCTGCAATCGATCCGCCAGCTTGCCCCCCTGTGCCTTGAGCTCTTTGGCGGGCGCCAACCACGCATTGATGGCAGCCTCGCGCCCGGAACGCGCCCAGCGGCGGCCATCGAGAAAAGCACTGGCCTGCTCCGGCATGAGCGTTTCATCTTCCTGTTCCAGCCAATCCATCAACACCTGCCATTCAAGGCGGCGTTCATCAGCATTCTTGTGTTTTTCCACCAGCGCATCGAACACCTCCGCCTGATGCTTCTGCAGCTGTTCTTTGCAGACGCGCTTTCCTGAATGCCAGTCACTGCGTATTTCTTCGGGATCAGGCGCGTTCAACTGCCCCTGCCTTCCGAGCAATTTCCTGAAGCTGGTAAAAAAGCGTTCAGGATCGGGCCACTGCCGGGCTATCTGCATATAGTCCTGTTCGTTTCCCGCCAGGCGCCGGTACCAGTCACGCACCGCCTGCAGCAGGATATCGTCCAGCTCCTGTTCCATGCTGGTATCGAAGTCCATGCCCGTGGCGAACGCATGACGATCCAGCACCCGGCGGCAAAAACTGTGAATAGTGAATACCGGGGCCTCGTCCAGATACAGCAGGGCACGATGCAGCAAAGGCTGCGCTTCTTCTGCGGTGTAACGATCACTCAGGACCTGGTAGAAATCATCTGCAGCATCAAACCTTCCCCAGTTCTCCAGGGCATGGCGCAGTTCCCCGGCGATACGGCCGCGCAGTTCTTCAGTCGCGGCCCGGGTAAACGTCATTACCAAGATGTTGCGCACATCCAGCTGCTTTTCAAGCAGCAGTCGCAGATAGATACGGGTGATGCTGAAGGTCTTGCCAGTGCCCGCGCTGGCTTCGATGAGTTGGCAGCCCTGCAGGGGCAGGCCGATGATATCCAAGGGCTGCTTGTTCACAAGTCCTCCTCGGTACGGCTGGCGTACAAAGGCGGGTAGACCTCATCGAGCAGTTCGGCTGGCAGGTCTTCCCAGGACGGGGGGTCCGGCCAGAACCAGTGGTAATAAGGATCATAGGCAGGGCCACGCTGGTTGTAACCGTCGGTCCAGAATGCAGAGAACTTCCAGGGTTCGTCCGCCAATGAGGCAACCCAGATCCTGCCCAGTTCGGCACCACACAGCAATGGTTGGCGGCGGCCCTGCCGCCACACTGCCACAAGCTGTCCCAGCAGTTCTTCGGCGTTGGCCACTGGATGAAGCACGATCTGGGAGAACCTGTCGGCCTTCCTGCCATGCCGGAAAATTCCCCTGGTGACTATCCCCTTCCTCGCACCCGGCAGACAGTGCGCAAACAGATGATGCAGCCACAGGCGCATGTCGTCCTTGCCCTTGGCGCTGGCCAGACGATAGAACAGCAATTCATCTCCCGCCCATGGCAGTGTCGCCGAAAGCCGGATTTCACCCAAGGCAAGCTGTGCATGCTCCGCCGTTATATCGGCTGCTCCTTTTTGCGCAACAACTGCAGCAAAGTCATCGGCCTGCTGGCGCCATTCCTGCAGCATGTCCCCGGTGAGCGGGTTTTCCGGCAGGTGGCCGCTGAGTCTCGCCTGGTGCAGAAGGACTTCCTCATCTTCATCTTCGATACGGCATTGCACCAGCTGCTGCTGCAACAGGTAACGATCCAGATTGTTGGCGGTGAACGGCTCATGATCCTCTGGCCCGCCATGCTCATCGGCTCCCAGGTACAGGCCCAGTCGCTGATTGGCGAAGTACCTCGGCGGATGTTCGAAGAAGCGCAACAGGGTTTCCAGCTGCAGTTCCTGCTTGTCATCGTCTTCGACTGTAAGTGAAACGCTGTTGCTCCGCCCTGCGTGACTTTGCAGCAATGCCAGCCAGCCGGCATCAAACGAATGGAAGGCGGCCCCTCTGCCGCTTTCCGGCAGGTAGTTCTTCCGGCTGAAAGGCTGTAGGGGCAACTGGATGATATCTGTTGCCTCATCAGAAAGTTTCCAGCCATAACCCTGTTCGAGATAGTCCATCAACTCCCGCAGCACCAGGGACGGTTCACGGGCCTGGTTGGTTCTGATGTCCCGCCCCTGGTAGCTCAGATAAAGTTTTTCCCTGGCGGAGATCAAGGTTTCGAGAAAGAGGTAACGGTCATCACCGCGCAGGGAGCGATCCCCCGGCCGCGGCAGTTCTGTGGTCATGAGGTCGAAGCCCCGCTGGGGTCGCTGGCGGGGAAACGCGCCGTCGTTCAACCCCAGCACGGCGATAATACGGAAGGGCACACTGCGCATGGGGATCATGGAACAGAAGCTCACCTGCCCCACCAGGAACTGCCTTCCCGGTTCAGGTCGGGAAAACCCTGCGCGCAGCCAGTCGCGGATCACCGGCAGGGGGATTTCCTGATCGAAGCCGGCAGCCTGGGTGTGCTCCCCCAGCTCGTCGATGGCGCTGGTGATGATCTGCTGAGCCTGTTCATCTTCGCTGTTCAGGCTGAACAGCCATTCCTGCATTTCCAACAGCAAGGTCTGCCAGGCAGTAGCGCTGCGTGGTTTGCCCAGCTTCAACGCATAGCTTTTCAGTCCATCGATCAACTGCAACAGCCTGCCCAGCAACAGCGCCTCTTCCCCTTCCACATCCGGAAGCAACAGGCGGCCATCGTAGATCACGGATTCGTGGCCCCAGGCAAACCCAAGCATCAAGCGCTCCAGCCCCTGCTGCCAGGTATAGCTGGCAGAAGGATGTTCGACCTCCAGTATCTGACGCTTGTGCCTGTCATCCAGCCCCCAGTGCACGGCGGCATGTTCCAGCCAGCCCTCGATTGCGGGCAGATCATCATCGGTGAGGCCAAACTGTTTCTGCACCGACGGCAGGCGCAACAGGCTCAGGATCTGGGAAACCTGGAAACGACTGTCCGGCAGATCCAGCAATTTGGCGAACGCCGCCACCAGCGGTTCTTCATCCCGCAAGGCGCGGTCGGCGATGCTGCAGGGCAAGGTGAGCGCATCGTTCTCCCCGCCCCAACCGCTGCCGAACACGGCCTGAACCGCAGGCGCATAATCTTCGATCTGGGGGCAGGTCACCAGCACATCGGCGGGCGTCAGACTGGCATCTTCATTGAACTGGTGCAGCAGCCAGTCGTGCAGACCCTGTACCTCCCGCAGGGCGGAATGCGCGGATACCAGCGTGATGCTGTCGTCACGCAGTTCCCGAGGCTGTCGCCGGGCATCGTCCAGTCTGAAGATGTCCATCTGCAAATGATGCAGCAGCGTATCCGCAGACGCAGACTGCAAGGGAGGGTCGAACGCAGCATATTCGGTCGTGGGCTGTTCCTGAAGCAGGGACAGAAACTCCCTTCCCTGAGCACCCAGGTTGCCCAGTAGGGGATTGATCTCCAGCTCCTGTTCATCACTGCCCAGCCAGCGGCTCAGTTGTTTCTCGCTGCGGGCATCACCCCAGTATTCGACACAGGGGTTGAGCTGAAAAAGGTGCACCTGGGTGTGCTGCGCCACCTTTCCCAGAAATGCCAGCCACAAGGGCGCCAGGGCATTGATACCGAAGATGCACAGGCGCTGGGGCAACGCGATGGCATTGTCCAGCTGTGCCACGGTTCGCCGCAGCAGCCGCAGGGGATGGGAAGGCTCGCCGGCTACCAATTGCTGCCACAGAAAAGCCTGCCAGTGAGGCGTCTCTCCCCTGTCCCATTCTTTGATCCAGTCAGGCCGGTAGATCAAGTACTGTTCGAACAGGTCCGCCAGCTCCCGGGCGAGCTGGAAACGCAGGCTGTCGGCATTCCCCGGCGTTTTCTGCCAGTAGTCGCTGGCTTCCCGGCACAGGGGATTGCCGCTAACCACGGGATCGGCCAGCAGCACATACAACCGCCAGCACAATACCTCTCGTGAGTAGGGCGACAAATCCGGCACCGCTTCCCTGCCCAGCACGTCCCGGATGATCTGCCAGAAAAAGCTTGCGGGCAGATGAAAATCCAGGTTCATGCTGATGCCTCGCTGCCGGGCCAGCTGCAGGTTCAGCCAGTGCTGCATGCCGCCGTTCTGCACCAGCACGATATCCGGCCGCAGCACATTGTCTTTTGGCGTGTGCAGCACGGCGTCGAGAAGCTGCGCCAGATCCTCCAGACGGTTGGACGGATAGACGTTCAGCATTGCTCCATCCATTGTTCGTTCTGCATGTCGTCCGTGGGCGCTCGCACCTCGATGGGACGAAACGCCGCTTTGTACGCCATCTTGCGGCTGCCCGGAATCCAGTAGCCGAGATAAAGCCAGCTTTTCCCCAGTTCCCTTGCGTGGTTGATCTGCTGCAGAATGGCGTAGCTTCCCAGGGAACGCCGGTTCATGTCTGGGCGGAAAAACGTGTACACCGCCGACAGGCTGCGCGGCTGAAAATCTGTCACCGCCACGGCCAGCAGTTCGTCACCCAGCCGCATTTCCAGAAAGCGCACATCGTTCCAGCTGGCGAGCAGGAATTCCCGGGTTTCATCGAAACTGCTTTCCGCCATGGCACCACCGGTGTGACGATGGGCCTGATAGGACAAATAGAGCTGGTATTGCTCGTCGGTCAGCTCTGCAGGACGCCAGTCCAGCTGCAGATCCTGATTGGCATTCCAGCAACGGCGCTGACTGCGGTTGGGACGATAGCATTCCACGGGCACGCGCACCGCATGGCACTCCTTGCAGTTTTCACACCAGGGGCGATAGGCATGGTCGCCACTGCGGCGATAACCGTTCAGAAGCAGTACATCATAGGTCTGCGGCGACAGCAGTTCCTCATCGATGACCATCAACGAGCGGGCCATCCGGCCTTCGAGATAGCTGCAGGGATGTTCCTGGGTAAGGCCCAGATTCAGGCGCATGATACTTCTATGGGAAAGCGCCGCAGGTCAGCCACGCCGTCTTTCAGCAGGGGTAAAAAATCTGCCCGGGGAATCAGATCTGCGCCCAGCGATTGCAGATGCGGCGTAAACACCTGGCAGTCCACCAGTTTGTATCCCGTGCGGGACAGGCTGCGCACCAGACACACGAACGCCACCTTGGACGCATTGGGCACGCGGCTGAACATGGACTCCCCGAAAAAAACGCTGCCCAGCGCATTGCCGTACAGCCCGCCCACCAGTTCGCCATCCTGCCAGGCTTCCACCGAATGGGCGATACCCAGCTGGTGCAGTTGCCGGAAGGCAACGATCATCTCCGGCGTCAGCCAGGTGCCTTCATCGTCTTTCCGCGGCTGGGCACAGGCCTGGATGACCTGATCGAAAGCAAGATCGAACGTGACCTGAAAACGCTCCCGGCGCAGTTCTTTCGCCAGGCTGCGGCTGACATGCAGCTTTTCCGGAAACAGCACCATGCGCGGGTCCGGGCTCCACCACAAAATGGGCTGATCCTCCCCGTACCAGGGAAAAATCCCCTGACGATAAGCCTGGACGATGCGCTCGGGTGTCAGGTCACCCCCAACGGCAAGCAGGCCATCGGGTTCCGTCTCCGCCAGTGACGGATCAGGAAATGGCTCTCCCGGCCTGCTTTCGTCCAGGGAAAACAGCAAGTATCATTTCTCCAGTGCGTCGAGGTACTTTTCTGCATCCAGGGCGGCCATGCAACCGCTGGCGGCGGAAGTAACGGCCTGCTGATAGACATGGTCCGCCACGTCACCGGCGGCATACACACCTTGGATGGAAGTCGCCGTGGCGTTGCCCTCGGTGCCACTTTTCACCTTGATGTAGCCATTGTTCATCTCCAGCTGACCTTCAAACAGACCGGTATTGGGGCTGTGGCCGATGGCGATGAACACGCCCTGCAGTTCGATGTCCTGGGTGGTGCCATCCTTGACGTTCTTGATGCGCATACCGGTAACACCACTGTCGTCGCCCAGCACTTCGTCCAGCGTGCTGTCCCACATGAGAGTGATGTTGCCGTTCTCTGCTTTTTCCAGAATGTGCTTCTGCAGGATCTTCTCTGCCCGCAATTCATCACGGCGATGCACCAGAATCACCTCGGCAGCGATGTTGGACAGATACAGGGCTTCTTCCACCGCGGTGTTGCCGCCGCCGATGACCGCGACTTTCTGGTTGCGGTAGAAAAAACCGTCACAGGTAGCGCAGGCGGAAACGCCCTTGCCCTTGAACGCCTCTTCTGAAGGCAACCCCAGATAGCGGGCGGATGCACCGGTACAGATGATCAGCGCATCACAGGTATAAGTGCCCGCGTCACCGGTCAGGGTAAATGGGCGCCGGGTCAGTTCTGCGGTGTGGATATGATCGAAGATGATCTCGGTCTCGAAACGTTCGGCATGCTGCTTCATGCGTTCCATGAGATCCGGCCCTTGCACCCCATCATTGTCGCCGGGCCAGTTATCCACGTCGGTGGTGGTCATGAGCTGTCCACCCTGCTCCATGCCCGTGATCAGCACGGGATTCAGGTTGGCGCGGGCAGCATAGATGGCTGCTGTATAGCCGGCGGGGCCGGAACCCAGGATCAGCAACGGGCAATGTCTGGTTTCACTCACAGAAAAACTCCTTCATAATCAAAAATTCATTAAATATGCGGCAAATCCTAACACATGAGAATTGGCATACCCAAAGAGATCAAACCCCTGGAAGGCCGGGTGGCCCTGATTCCCGATGCGGCGGCGGATCTAGTGCATACTGGACATGAGGTCTTCATCCAGTCCGGGGCGGGAAAAGCCAGCGGCTATGAGGATGAGGACTATGCCAGGGCGGGCGTAAAGGTGCTCCCGGATGCGCCTGCCGTCTATGCGCAGACGCAGCTCATTCTCAAGGTAAAAGAACCCGTGGGCAACGAGCTGGAGATGCTGCGCAAGGATCATCTGCTGTTCAGTTTCCTGCACCTGGCCGCCCTTCCCAACCTGACCCAAAAACTGTGCGACATCGGATTGACCGCCATCGCCTTCGAAACCGTGGTGGAGCAGCACCGCCTGCCCATTCTCGCCCCCATGAGCAACATCGCCGGGCGTATCGCCGTGCAGGCCGGCACGCACTATCTCCACCGGCCTTCTGGCGGGAAAGGCCTGATGCTGGGCGGTCTTCCCGGCACAGAGCGGGGCAAGGTCGTGATCATCGGCGCGGGCAATGCCGGTGGCAATGCCGCCCGCCTTGCCGCTGGCATGGGCGCCGATGTGGTGGTCTTCGACAAGCAGCCCACCAAACTGGAAGCCATGATGGCCATGGCCAGCAACATCACCGCACTCTACCCCTACAAAGAAGCGCTTGCCCGGCATGTGCAACAGGCCGATCTGCTCATCGGTGCGGTGCTCATCCCCGGCGCCAAAGCACCCCATGTGGTTTCCCGGGAGCAGGCGTGTTCCATGCAGCCCGGAAGTGTCATCGTGGATATCGCCGTGGATCAGGGCGGCTGTGTGGAAACCACCCATCCGACCACCTATGCGGACCCTGTGTATACAGAATGCGATGTTTCGCATTTCTGCGTCACCAACATCCCTGGCGCCGTCCCCCAAACCGCTTCCATCGCATTGTCGGCCAGTCTCCTGCCCTATTGCCAGCGATTGGCGAGAGACGACTGGCAGCAAGACACTGCACTGAAGGCAGCCGTCAACGTGGAAAACGGAGCGGTCGTTCATCCCGCCCTGCGCTGACCCATGCCCAAGACCATCGCTATCGTAGAAGACGAAGCAGATATCCGCGCAAACTATGCGGAACTGTTTCAGCGTCAGGGTTATCAGGTACAGACCTATGCCAGCCGTCCCGAGGCACTGGAAAGTTTCGCCAACCACCTGCCCGACCTGGCCATCCTGGATATCGGCCTGGGAGACGAAATCGACGGCGGCTTCGAGCTGTGCCGCGAACTGCGCAGCGCCTCCCCCACGCTTCCCATCATCTTCCTCAGTGCACGCGACAGCGACATCGATGTGGTCTCCGGTCTGCGTCTGGGCGCCGACGACTACCTGACCAAGGACATCAGCCTGCCCCACCTCACCGCCAGGGTCGCCGCCCTGTTCCGGCGTGTGGCTGTAATGGCGCATAACTCACAGGAAAACCAGCTTCATCAGGGGAATCTCAGGCTGGACATGGACAGGCTGAGCGCGCACTGGAAACAGCACGCCGTCGAGCTCACGGTTACCGAGCTTTGGATGCTGCACGCCCTGGCGCTGTACCCCGGCCATGTAAAATCGAGGGATCAGCTCATGGAAGCGGCCAGCATCGTGGTGGACGCCAGCACCATCACCTCCCATATCCGGCGCATGCGCCGAAAGTTTCAGGATGTGGACCCCACATTCGACCGGATCGAAGCCGTATATGGCATCGGCTACCGTTGGGTCGGGTAATCTGTGAAGAAGCGCTTCGGCATCCGCTTCAAGCTACTGCTGGTTTCACTGAGCCTGATCGCCATCCCCGTCACGGGCTACCAGTTCATTCGGGAAATGGAAACCTTTCTCCGCGATGCTCAGGATCACAACCTGACTACCACTGCCCAGGCCCTGGCGTTGCTGGTGCGGGGCAATCCCGCGCTGAATACAGATGTACCACTGGAGGGTGCGCTCTATGTCCATCCCTACCAGCCGGTCATCGTCGATGGCTATGCGGATGACTGGCAGGATCTACTGCCGCTGGCGCAACGATTTGGGGGGCCAGATGGCCCCCGTTTCCAGGTATTGCTACGGGCCTCTCCCGCTTACGTCTATCTTTTGGTGCATGTAAGGGCCGACCGTCCCCGCTACATCGACAGTGCCAGTATCCGGTATGGCCGTTCTGACCAGGTGGAACTGTTCCTGGTGGATGAAAACAAACTGCCTCGCGGCTATCTGATTGCCCCCAGAGCGCCCGGCGCCGTCATCGCCCATCGACTCGATGATGATCTGCCCGGCCCCGGCGATTACCGGCTGCAAGGCGAATGGCAGGAAGTCGCCGGTGGCTACAACCTGGAAATGCGTATCCCGCGCAAGCTGATAGCATCAGGCCTGAGTATTCGCGTGATGGACGGCAAGGGTCGTTCGCTCGCCACAGACGGCATGACGGAAGCTGGGCAGCTGGTCACGCCATCGATAGCGTTGAACGACATCATCGCCAATGTGGATCTGCCACAGAGCCGCATCCGGATAACGAACAGTCAAGGCTGGGTGCTGGCCAGAGGGG
>DTXR01000522.1 GCA_012962365.1 Chromatiaceae bacterium
CAGATGGCAGAGCAAGTCTCGACGTGACCATGAGGGGGAGCACCGAGGTGTCGCCTCTATAGATCGTGTCGACGGGCTCGCTCGGGAGCCAGCAGTTGTCGCAACGCTCAACTGGGTTGCCAAAGACTTGGGTTGGCAGTACGTATTCCCTGCTACCCGACTTTCTACTGGCCCCAGAACCGGGAAAGTTTGAAGACACCACCTTCATGAGACCAGCTTGCAGAAGGCCATACGCGCTGCCGCCAGAACAGCAGGAATCAGTAAGCGCGTGACCACTCATACGCTACGGCATTCCTTTGCAACGCATCTGTTGGAATCGGGTAAGGATATCCGGTTGATTCAGGATTTGCTTGGTCATGCCGATGTGAGTACAACCATGATTTATACACACGTTATTCAGAAGGGCGGACTGGCTGTTTCCAGCCCTTTTGATGCGTTGTGACTCAGGTACCTTGAAAAAATGAGTACTCGGCAGGTTACGCCCGGTGTTTCTTCAAATGAATCAGCAAAAGAGATACCGCGGCCGGTGTTACCCCGGGTATGCGCCCCGCTTTGCCCAGGGTTTCCGGGCGATGATGTAAGAGCTTTTCCCGCACTTCCGATGACAGCCCTTTTACCTTTTTATAGTCGAGGGTGTCCGGCAGTTTGACGGCTTCTGCCTTTCTCGACTTTTCCACTTCTTCCTGCTGACGCTTGATATAGCCTGCGTATTTTTCCTGGATCTCAACCTGCTCGGCCACTTTTTCGTCTGACACGCCCGGGCCGATTCCCGGCAGGGTCATCAATGTTTCATAAGTAACAACGGGACGTGTCAGCAGTTCAGAGGCACGTGTTTCGCGCCGCAGTTTGTCGCCCAGTATGGTCTGCTCGGTAGCATCGTCGAGATCACCAGGGCGAATGATGATGTCGCGCAGGCGCTGCTGTTCTTTGTCAATGGCTTCACGTTTTTCGCTGAACGCCTGCCAACGTTCATCATCCACCAGCCCGAGCTGACGGCCCTTTTCGGTGAGGCGCAGATCGGCATTGTCTTCACGCAGCAGCAGGCGGTGCTCGGCTCGGGAGGTGAACATGCGATAGGGCTCTTGGGTGCCCAGGGTAATCAAATCGTCCACCAGCACACCAAGATAGGCTTCATCGCGGCGGGGGCACCAGCTGTCTTCCCCGCGGATTTTCAATACGGCATTGACGGCCGCCAGCAGGCCTTGTGCGGCGGCTTCTTCGTAACCCGTGGTTCCGTTTATCTGCCCGGCGAAGAACAGATTGTCCACATGTCTCGTTTCCAGTGAGTAGCGCAGTTCCTGGGGGTTGAAAAAATCGTATTCGATGGCATAACCGGGGCGGGTGATGCGCGCCTTCTCGAAGCCCTGCATGGATTGCACCAGCTGCCATTGCACGTCGAAGGGCAGGGAGGTGGAAATGCCATTGGGATAAAGTTCGTTGCTGGTCAATCCTTCCGGCTCGACGAAAATCTGGTGGGAATCGCGGTCGGCGAAACGCACCACCTTGTCTTCGATGGAAGGACAGTAGCGCGGCCCCACGCCTTCGATCACCCCGGCATACATGGGCGAGCGCGACAGGCCGCTGCGGATGATGTCATGGGTTTGCGCATTGGTACGAGTGATATGGCAGCTGACCTGGCGAGGGTGCTCGGCTACTTCGCCCATGAAGGAAAACACGGGGCAGGGCGTGTCGCCGGGCTGTTCTTCCAGCACCTCGAAATCGACGCTACGCCTGTCGATACGTGGCGGGGTGCCTGTTTTCAGGCGTTCTACAGGAAAGGGCAGCTCCCGCAGGCGACGGGCGAGGGCGTTTGAAGGCGGATCACCGGCGCGGCCGCCTTGGTAGTTTTCCATGCCGATATGGATACGCCCGCCGAGGAAGGTGCCCACGGTGAGCACCACCGCTTCTGCATGAAACTTCAAGCCCATCTGGGTGGTGACGCCCGCCACCTGGTCACCCTGCATGATGAGATCATCCGCCGCCTGCTGGAAGATATCCAGGTTGGGCTGATTTTCCAACGCCTGCCTGACCACAGCTTTATAGAGGATACGATCCGCCTGGGCACGGGTGGCGCGCACGGCAGGCCCCTTGCGGGAGTTGAGGGTACGGAAGTGAATGCCCGCCCGGTCAGCCGCATGAGCCATGAGGCCGCCCAGCGCATCCACTTCCCGAACCAGATGCCCCTTACCTATACCACCGATGGCCGGGTTGCAGCTCATCGCCCGCTTCCTTGTTCCTCTCTTATC
>DTXR01000523.1 GCA_012962365.1 Chromatiaceae bacterium
CCTTGGCTTCATGCACGGTCAGCGTGGCGAGACGGTCCATGCGTTGTGCAAACGCCGTGCTGAACCCCGGCGGGATATGCTGGGTAATGACAATGGCGGGCATGTCTGCCGGTAGGTTCACCAGCACGTCCTTGATGGCTTCCGTGCCGCCAGTGGATGCACCAATGGCGAGCAGGGGAGGAAGTCCGGCTGCTACCCGTCGTTTAGTAGAAACGGGGATAACGGCATCCACGGTCTGTTTTTCTTCCACCGTAAGGGGGGGTGAAGAACGACGGCTCCCGGCGGCACGGATATTGGCTTTGGCAGCGGTTTTTACTTTTTCGATGATTTCCGCACCCACGTTTTCCAGCGAGCCGTCAAAATCACCCTGGGGTTTGCCGACGAAATCGATGGCGCCCAGTTCCAGTGCCCGCAATGTGGCTTCGGCGCCTTTTTGGGTGAGTGAGGAAACCATGACTACTGGCATGGGGTGCAGACGCATGAGATTTCCAAGAAAAGTAATGCCGTCCATTTTCGGCATTTCCACATCGAGCGTCAGCACGTCCGGGCGCAGCTTCTTTATTTTCTCCCTGGCGATGTAGGCATCTGCTGCCGACCCTATGACCTTGATTTGCGGATCCTGTTCGAGAATGCGTTTCAGTAGGTTACGCACCAGGGCGGAGTCGTCAATAATCAGAACGCGTATATTCATGAGTTGTCAGTCCCCGTCATATTCTTATCTGTTCTTTTGATAAATGGATTGCCCGATGAGGGCGTATCTGTCGGTCAGATCCAAGGGGCTTTCGGAATGGCCGATGAACAAATGACCTTTCTCTACCAGGATGCCGGCAAATCGGTCGAACAATTTCTTTTGTGTCGGTTTGTCGAAATAGATCAGTACATTGCGGCAGAAGATGACATCGAATGGTCCTTTCATCGGCCAGCTTTCCATTAAGTTAAGCTTTTTATAAACGATAAGTTCCTGCAGTTCGGGAAGCACCTTCGCTTTTCCCTGGTTGCCGCCACTCCCCTTTCGGAACCAACGTTTCAGACGATTTCCCAGTGCTCGCTGGATGTTTTGTTGCTCGTAGATGCCCGCAGCGGCTGTGCTCAGTACATTGGAATCCAGGTCTGTGGCGAGGATGCGTATATCCCAGTTGTGAATGTCCGGGATATTCTCACGCAGGATCATGGCCAGGGTGTAAGGTTCCTCTCCAGTGGAACAACCTGCTGACCATAGACGGATGCGCCGGCTTTCCCGGTTGCGTTCCAACAGTTCTGGTATAAGGGTGTCGGCCAGATAGTCGAAGTGGTGTGCTTCACGGAAAAAGGCAGTCAGGTTGGTGGTCACTGCATTGGTGAACGCTTCCAGTTCGTCCCCGTGACCGTCCTCGATGAGCCTGCAATAAGCCCCAAAGCTTTGCAGGCCCAACGCCCGTAGTCTGCGGGACAGACGACCGTAGATCAGATCACGTCGGTTATCGGCCATGCGGATACCCGTATGCTGATATACCAGCTCCCGCAGTCTGGAAAAATCCTGATCGGTGAATTCAAATCCCAGACGGGCAGATCGTGCAGCAGAAGTGCTCATGTCTCAGTTGCCTCCAGTAACAGTTCGTCCGTGACTCCCAGTAGCGCCGCCGCTGCTTTTAGCGCAGCGGACGGCTGATGCCAATTGCAAGGGAGATTCTTCTGATTGGCAGCCCGAACTGCCGCCAGCAGCATCTGTATCGCCGCACCATCAATACTCTGTACTCCGGAACCATCCAGTAGCAACGGTTCTCCTTGTTGCAAAGGTTCGAGTATCTCCTTGGCCAGCCCGGATAGCTTGTCCAGCTCCAGATGGGCTTCAAGTGCGATAGGTTTGCTGCTGCTCATGCTCAGAACTCATTCCATACGTCATCTGCTCCCACAGCCTGCAACTTTGGTCTGGCTGGAGCATGCTCTCTGGCTGGGGGGGTGGTTGCCGATGGCTTTACACCTGCGCCGGTTTCCCGCTCCAGCTGTTCCAGTAGCGAGACGATCTGGTCAGAGTATTTTTCCACCCGGCCGTACACGGCCTCTGCTTTTGCACTGTCTCCGGCATGCTTGGCCTGGATTACCTGCTTGATCAACGTGTGCATTTCGGCATGGGTTTTTTCCAGCTCCTGCATCTTTGGCATCCCACCATGCTCGCGCATGCCCGTACTGTATAACCATTTCCCAAGATCACAGACATGATGAGAGATGGCTTCGTCTTCGTGCATGGATTCATCGCCATCCAGGAAGGCACGCAGGCGGGTTTTCCACAGCTTGTGCTTGGTGCGGGCGGTGGCGAAATCCAGGTCCGACCGGGAGTTGGCATTGGCCCAGGGACGATCGCCCGAGCGCCGTTCCACCTGATCCCAATGCTCATTGGAGAGGCTGTCAGTCTTGAAGAAAGAGATCAGTTCGCCCAGTTCCTTGGCTTGCTCGTCCATCATCTGACTCGTTTGCGCGGCCTCTTCCACCAGAGCGGCATTCTGCTGGGTCACTTCATCCATCTGTGAGACAGCCTGGTTCACCTGATCGATACCGGCATACTGCTCGGAACTGGCGGCAGCGATTTCGGCGATGAAGTCATTCACCTTCTTCACCGAGGTGACGATTTCATCCAGGGTGTTACCGGATTGATCTACGAGTCGGGAACCTTCTTCCACCTTGTTGACACTGTCTTCGATGAGTTCCTTGATCTCCTTGGCCGCTGTCGCACTGCGTTGGGCGAGATTGCGCACCTCGGTGGCGACCACGGCAAAGCCACGACCCTGTTCACCGGCTCGCGCTGCTTCCACTGCGGCGTTGAGTGCCAACAAATTGGTCTGAAAGGCGATATCATCGATGACACTGATGATGGCGGCGATCTTTTTGCTGGAATCCGTGATCTTTTCCATTGCGACAATGGTGTTTTTGACCACCGTGCCACCATTTTCTGCCTGTTCCAGGGTGATGCCGGACAACTCGCTGGCTTTGCTGGAATTATCAGCGTTCTGGCGTACGGTTGAGGTAATCTCCTCCATACTGGAGGCGGTTTCTTCCAGGTTGGATGCCTGCAGCTCAGTGCGGCGCGCCAGATCCATGTTGCCCTCGGCAATTTCCTGGGAGGCCGTCTCCACCGCATCAGCGCTGTTGCGAATACTGCCGATGACGCGGGTGAGGTTGGAGATGGTAGCATTCACATCGTCCTTAAGACGGGCAAAAGAGCCTTCATAGTCGGTGCTGATGGTTTTGTTCAACTCGCCTCTGGCCAGGGCGCTGAGCACACTGGCCGTGTCGTCGATGACCTGTTCAAGTATCTGCATCAAATCGTTGACACCGCGGCTGAGGTTTCTGAAGAAACCTTCCTTGCCGACCAGACTGACCCGTTCCGTGAGGTTGCCCATCAGCGCATTGTTGACGATGCCCTGTATTTCACGCTCCACAGCAACTTCAGCGGTCCGGTCCAGCCATTCCACAACAGTGCCCAGACGTTCCCCCTGCTCATTGATGATGGGGTTGGCGGTAAGGCGGAGGGTGCGTCCACCAAGCTCGATTTCGGTGGTGAAGGACTCTTGCAAACGCTCCATCATGCCCCGTTGGTGAGCCGGATTCTTATGGAACACATCCACATTGGCGCCCATGAGCTTGCTGCTGTCGAAGTCTGGCAATTCTTTGCGAATGTCCTCTTCGGCATTGCGCATCATTTCTTTCACGGCCTCGTTGAGGTAGATGATGTGGAGATCCTGGTCGGCGATCATCACGTTGGCATTGACGCTGCCCAGAGCTTCCTGAACACGGCTCAGTGAATTGGCCTGCTGGCGTATCTCATTGACTTCGTACCCCAGGCGAATCTGCGCGGACTGAATGTTCTGCAGCAACTGACCCAGTTCGTCATCCCGGTTGGTTTCCACCCACTGGAAGTAGTCGCCATTGGCAATTTGCTGCATGGCGGTGATGGCCTGATTGATGGGGCGTTGTGAATACCGCTTGAGCAGATGGATGGCGACGCTGTAGAAGAGGACAGCGCCACCGATGGCCATCGCCAGCGTAGTGAGGTCGGCACCCTGACGGGCCAGCCAGGCAATGCCCGCCATGGCGGGTACCGACGCAACTTGTAGCAGGGTCAAATATTTGGATACACCCAGGTTCCCAAGATATCGCATGACTCGCTTGAAGCGTGATGGTTGCAGGCTTGCCTCACCAGCACGTACTTTTTTGTAGAGAGCATCGGCCTGCTCGATTTCCTTCCGGGTGGGTTTGGTGCGCACCGACATGTAGCCGGTGACACGCCCGCGATCACGCATGGGTGTCACATTGGCCTTTACCCAGTAGAAATCACCGTTCTTGCAACGATTCTTCACCAAGCCGATCCAGGGTTTGTCAGCCTTGATGGTGCGCCATAAGTCCTCGAAGGCTTCGGGGGGCATGTCCGGGTGGCGTACCAGATTGTGATTTTTTCCGATCAGTTCTTCAGACGAAAAGCCGCTGATTTCGATGAAATCACGATTGATGGACTGGATGATGCCTTTCTGGTTCGTGGTGGACACGATGAATTGCCCGTCTTTCATCACGATTTCATTGTCTGTTACTGGCTCATTGATTTTCATGCTTTTGTTCTCCTAAGAGCGGATAGTGTTCTAGATCAGGCGGCGGAGTCTTCGTCCAGCAGGCCCAGTACGCGGTTGATCATCAGGTCATCCACGTCGAGGATGATGATCATGTGTTCGTCCATGGTGGCCAGCCCGGCAATGGCGGGCTGGTCGGCCGCATCACCAACCTGTGGTGCAGGCTGGATATCAGTGATGGCAATGTTGTGTACTTCGGAAACCGCATCCACCACCATGCCCATGGTGCGCTGGTTGCCGTTCTTTTCTTCTGCCTTGACGACGATGATGACCGTTGTGGGGCCGCGGGGAGCGTCGGGCAGGTTGAAGTGATTGCGTAACTCGACGATAGGCACCACGGTACCGCGCAGGTTGATCACGCCGAGAATGGAATCAGGCGTGTTGGGCATGGGGGTTACTTCGCTCCAGCCGCGTATTTCCTGCACCTTGAGGATATTGATGCCATATTCTTCTCCCGCGAGGCAGAAGGTCAGGTATTGATCCACACCCTGCTCGGACTGCAGATCCACATCGATTTTTTGTGCCGCATTGCTGTTCATTGAAGACTCGATCCTGTTTTATGAAGCCGCAGTTAGAGCTGCCGGCTGGTTTCTGGTTTTAATTGGCGCATCCTTTAGCCTCATCTCTTCGAGGCTTGCGTGAAGAGTTTTTTCCGAAAATTTTTTATGAAAAAGGTGAATGAGTCCTGGAATATCCAGGATCAGGGCGACCCTGCCATCGCCGAGTATGGTGGCGCCGGATACGCCTTCAAGTTGCTGGAAATTGGTTTCCAGGCTTTTGATGACCACCTGTTGCTGTCCCTGCAGCCTGTCCACGAACAGCCCGGCGAGCTGTCCTTCGGCTTCCACCACCACCAGCAGTCCATCTTCCAGGCTGTCTATGCCGCCGTCATTGCCCAACAGGCTGTTGAGGCGGATGATGGGGATGTACTCCTCACGGAAGCGGTAGAGTTCAGCCGAACCCGCAACGCTGCTGAGGTTTTCATGCCGGATCTGCAGTGATTCGACAATGGAAATCAGCGGCAGGATATAGGTGTCCTGGCCGATGCTGGCCAGTTGTCCGTCGAGAATGGCGAGGGTTAGCGGCAGACGAATCACTACGGTGCTGCCTTCTCCTTCACGGGAATGAATGCTGACGGTACCACCCAGGTCATTGATATTGCGTTTCACCACGTCCATGCCCACACCTCTGCCGGAAAGGTCACTGACCTTGTCGGCGGTAGAGAATCCCGGCTGGAAAATGAGATTGTCGATCCGTTCTTCGGATAACTCTTCCTTGTCGTTCACCAAGCCGTTTTCGATGGCTTTTTGCAAGATTTTTTCCCGGTTGAGGCCTGCGCCGTCATCACTGATACGGATAACGATATTGCCGCTTTCATGTTGAGCGCTGAGCTCCAGGCGCCCCTGTTCGGGTTTGCCTGCTGCGGCTCGCACCTCAGGTATCTCCAGTCCGTGATCCAGTGAGTTGCGCACCAGATGCACCAGTGGATCGCCGATCTTTTCCAGGACAGTCTTGTCCACTTCGGTTTGCTCACCACTGAGTACCAGATCCACCTTCTTTCCCATCTTGCCGCACAGATCACGCACCAGTCGCGGGAAGCGGCTGAAGGCGACGTTTATGGGCAGCATGCGCAGTTGCAGCATGTTCTCCTGCAATTCGCGGGTATTGCGTCCCAGTTGGGCGAGGCCGTTGAGTAGCGCTTCTGCGGTTGGTCCTCCGCCCTGGGCCTGATTCAACCCTGCCTGATTGAGCATGGACTGGGTGATCACCAGTTCACCGACGAGGTTGATGAGCAGGTCCACCTTTTCGATAGATACCCGAATGGAACCACTTTCCCGGTTGGCCGATGCTTTGGCTGGTTTGGCCGCGGGCGTGGCTTTCGCCACAGAAGGGGGCGGGGTGGGTTTCGGATCGGATTTTGTTTCGACCACGGGAGCCGGGGCTTCTTTCCGCGCGTTTTCCTGTGCGATGTCAGTCTGCTCGATTTCCAGTTCGCAGTCACCTTCGACCCAGCTGAATGCTTCGTGAATCTGCTCTTCTGCGACCATGCCTTCCAGTGTCGCCTCCCAGCGCAGATGGCAGGTGGCGGGATCCAACTCTGACAAGGGCGGCAGATTGCTCGTGTCGGTTTGGACTTTCAGCTGGCCCAGCTCTGCCAGGGCCTCGAAAATGCGCAGAGGATCATTGCCTTCACGGTACAGGTCGGGGCAGGGGATGAAACGGATCTGCCATCGTGCGGATTCAGCTTCTGTCCGAGCCTCGGGGGTAGCAGTATCAGCTTGGACATTCTGTTCTGTATTGACTGCTGGCTCGCTGCCTTCCAAAGCGGCTTCCAATGCGGTTTTCAACTCGGCAACCCGTGCTTCGTCCGGTGTATCCTCTGTTTTCAGGCCTTCGACCATCTCTCGCAGGATGTCCACCGAAGCCAGAAGCAGATCTACGATTTGCTTGTCTACCTGGCGGGAGCCGTTGCGCAACTCGTCCAGCAGGGTTTCCATGACATGGGTGAATTTGGAAATGTGGTCGAAGCCAAAAGCTGCGCTGCCGCCCTTGATCGAATGGGCTGCCCGGAAGATGGTGTTTATCTCTTCGAGATCCGTGCCTTCGTCCAGATGCAGTAGCCCTGATTCCATCGCTTCCAGCCCCTCGAAACATTCTTCGAGGAACACATCGAGAAATTCAGAAAGATCCATGGACATAGAAATACCGTTGCTGTTCTCGCCAGTAAGCTGGCCAGTTTTCGAATTACGAAACTCATCGGCGCTATGGTGGAGAACTTAAGCCTGGGATGCAGGAACTTTCGGGGATTCGTGGATGCTGCTGAAAAAACAGCTGGGGATGCTGCTGTCGTTCTGATTGTGGTGGGAAGCCGCAGGGAAGGGCGTCAGCCCCTCCCTGAAACGAGAACATCAGGTGCGGAAAACCTTGCGTTTTCCGGTCAATAGGCTCAATGCTTCTTGGCGGTGTCCTCTATTGCTTCGCCGCCTTTCTGAATGTCCTTGCCAACGCCTTCCATGGTACTGCAACCGCTGATACCAAGCACGGAAATGAGGGACAGAAGGCTGGCTACGATTAAAATATTCTTCATGATTTCGTCCTAATGAAAAGTTGTTTCAAGTGCTTCAAATATTAGCCCATCGGGATTCAGATTCCATAGATGGGCGCCAGGTGGGCATTCTGGGCG
>DTXR01000524.1 GCA_012962365.1 Chromatiaceae bacterium
CGGCGAATGCCGGGATCCAGTAGAATCAACCACATAGATTCCGGCCTTCGCCGGAATGACCAATTAATCAGGGTTTCCTTAATGTATAGTACATATATAGACGACCATATTGATGAACGTCAATAGTTGAACGATTTATCGTCAAATAATCTGGAGGTAGTGAAAGGAGTCATGTGTCTGGGAATTCCCATGCGTGTATTGTCTGTAGATGGCTTCGTTGCCCGTTGCGAAGCGAAGGGTGTGCAACGGGAGGTGAGTCTGTTTCTTATGCAGGAAGTGGTGATCACGCCGGGTGATTATCTGGTCATGCAGGACGGTTATGCCACGCAGAAAGTCACTGCGGAAGAGGCGGCATCGGCATGGGAGATTTATGATCAGATTCTTGCGGCGGAGGATAAAATTAACCAATGAACAGCTCGTTTCAGAAAAATACGTAAAACAGGGACACGCCATTGAGTGCCGGTAACAAGAAAACTCTGCAAAAGCTCACCCGGGGGCTGCGTTCGCAATATCCCCTGTACTATTTTCTGGGCTGGGAAGAAGAACGCATGGAAAATCTGCTTTCCATGCTGGTCGAAACGCTCTACAAAGGGCAGGGCAAGCTCATTACTTGGTCTGCAACCAGGGGATTCGATGATCAGGAAACCAGTCTGTCCGAACCCTTGCAGGCGCTGTCCCGCATTCGCGGGGAAGAGAACCCGGCAGTCTATCTGCTGAAAGACCTGCCCCTGTGGTTTGATAATCATCCCGAGTTGATTCGGGGTTTGCGGGATCTCTATTACCATCTGCTCGGAAAGCATGTCTATGTCTTTGTCAGCCATCCGGTGCTGAAAATGCCCGAAGCCCTGAAGAAGGAAATGTTCCTGGTGGAAATGGCGCTGCCATCGGAACAGGATATCCTCGCGCAGCTGCACAAGAACAACGGACAGGGTCATGTGCCGGATGAAGACACGCTGTATCACATGTCCGTTGCAATGAAAGGACTTTCCCTGAACGAAGTGGGGCACCTGCAGCGCCGCCTGTATACCATGCCGGATCTGAAGCTGCGTGCCGCCATGGCTGAAATCCAGGAAGAAAAATCCCAGATACTTGCCAAGGAAAGTGTGTTGCGCTTTTATCCTCCGCAACGCTCCCTGGATGATATCGGTGGCCTGGACA